>DAOTTC010000133.1:0-31796 GCA_034437815.1 Chloroflexia bacterium
TGTGTAAAATCGGGGTTGGGCTATCCGCTCGTAGGGGCATGGTCAGCCGCTGGAACTTCACACCTCTGATCACCGCGTAGAACATTAACAAACAGCTCCCCTCGTTGCGGAAAGGGGCGCTCATCTTGTGAGACCGCTTCTTCACCTCCTCGATCAGCCGCTCGATGGCGTTGGTCGTGCGGATGGCCTTCCAATGCTGCGGCGGGAAAGTGTAGAAGCGCAGGCAAGCGAAGCGCAGGCAAGCATCGAAGTCCCGCCGAAGGCACTCCACTGCTGACGGGTAGTCCCATTCGTACTTGAGGCAGAAGGCATCGGCCACACGCCGGGCGTCTTGCTCGTTCTCCTGGTAGAAGATCGCTTTCAACTCCTCCCCTATCGCATCTCGATGCTTCTTGGGCAGGTAAGAGAGGACGTTTTCCATCTTGTGCTTGATGCACCTCTGCCTTTGCACGCCTGGGAATTTGGCGGAGAGGGCGTTGAGCATCGACTGGTGGCCGTCGGTGATCAAAAGCCCCACCTCCACCTCTTTCACCCCGCGCCTCTTGAGGTCCTCGAACACCTCTTCCCACGCTTCCCACGCTCCCTGGTTCTCCCGGTCGCCCACCGAGAAGCCGAGCACTTCTCTGTTGCCATCGGGTTTGATGCCGATCACCACCAGGATGGGCATCTTGCACCCTTCTTGCTGGTAGATGACCGTGAAGTAGGTCCCATCGGCGAAGATGTACTCGTATCGTTCGCAAAGGGGGCGGCTCTTCCAGGCCTGGTATTCGCCTTCCAACATGGGGAAGACCCTCGACACGGTAGAAGCTGAAGGTGCAGAGCCGGTCAGCGCCTCCCACACCTCTCCTACCTGGCGAGTGCTTACTCCCTTGACGAACATCTCCGAGATGGCCGTGTCCACCTCCGCAGTGCGGCGAGCGTACCGCTCGAAGAGTTGCGTCTTGTACCCTCGACGGGTGTGGGGCACCGGCAGTTGCTCGATTAGCCCCACGGAAGTGTCGAGGTCCCGTTGGTAATGGCCGTTGCGCCGGTCGCTTCGCAGGGGGCTACGCTCGAAGGGGAGAGCACCCACCAGGGCGGTGACTTCCTCTTCCAGCACAGTCACAAAGGCTATTCGTACTGCTTCTCGCACTTCGTTGGTTACCATCGCCGCAAATTCCTCTTGGCTCAAGGGCTTCAGTGTCAACGCCGAGGCCGCGCTTAATCCTTGACGAATGGGTGCAGGTTGGGTATCTTCTGATTTGGGGGCCATTGGTTTTCTCCTTTAGTAGTTGGTAGCTACCTTAGGATAGCCAGGCTCCCGTTTTTACACAACTTTCGTTATACCGCCCGGCGGCATGGGGGCTATCAGATCAGGGCAGGGACAGGGACCCGAAGGCCTGTCGGCTGCCGGGGATTTTATGCGTAGCTGACGGGTCACAAAGCTCCAAATAGTTACCGGCCCTGTGGCGGATAAAACGATGCGGCCCGGATGTGATGCTACCCGGGCCGATTTTGTGCGTGAGTAGTACTTAATTTGTGGTGAGCCGCCAGGGACTCGAACCCCGAACCCGCTGATTAAGAGTCAGCTGCTCTGCCAGTTGAGCTAGCGGCCCATACCTTTGTGTTCTGTGCGGGACATGTATCTTGCCCGCAACACCGCAATTATAACAAAACCCGCACACCGGCTGCAAGTTCGATTGAGCACGAACCCAAGACACCGCGACGGCCACCACCTGACTGTATAACCCACCATCTACCAATCTGCTGTCCGTATGCAACGCGCCGGTCCGGCGAGCGTCAGCAGCATAGATTGCTGGCGGCACTAATCATGCTCACTGTCTTATCTTCAGCAGAGCAATCACGACGCAAGAACAACTGGCACAGGAGGTGATGTGATGCAATCTGCACTGAAGATAGGTCGCTTCGGGCCATTGCTCGTGTACCTGAACTACACTTGGCTGCTTGCCAGCGTGCTCATCCTCTGGTGGGTGGCACTCCTATGGCTGCCCGACAACTTCCCCGGCTGGAACAGGGCCTACTACTGGCTGGTAGGGGTGGCGGTGCTCCTTTTGTACCTGCTCAGCGTGGTCGTGCACGAGCTGGTGCATTCGGCGGTGGCCCGCACCGGCCCCCGAGCCGTCAATCTCTTCCCATTTGGCGCGGCCATGCCGTTTCGTCTGTATAACACCGGAGCCTCACGCGCTATGCTGTCCGCTCTGGCAGGCCCGGCCTTCAACATCTTGTCAGGCATAATGCTGTTAGCACTCGGGGATTTTGTTGACGGCAAAGCGGGATTGGAAGGCGCGGTCAGAGCCATAGCCGTACCGTTGGGCACGCTCAATCTGGGCATGGGGTTGGTTAATCTGATCCCCGGCATCCCGTTCGATGGGGGCTGGTTCCTGAGCGCGGCCACCTACTGGTTCACCGAAGACCGAGAGTCCGCGTTCAGAGCAGGGAACACTTTGGGCAGCATTGCGGCCCTTTTGCTCGTGCTGGCCGGGGTGTGGCTCGGGTTGACTACCGACCGCTGGCTGCAAGCGCTGACATTGGTGTTGCTGGGTTGGTCTGCCCGGCAGGCAAGCGAGGTCGGACAGCAGCGCGGCATGGTGCGCAACGTGTTGCAAGAACTCAAGGCTCGCAACTTCATGGACCGTGTCTATCCTGAGGACGCGGTGCGTGGTGCCGACTCCGTGGCCGAGCTGGTCCGAAGCCACCCACGCTACCCACCATATGCGCCCATACCCGTGCTCAACGATCAGGGCGAACTGGCGGGGGTGGTCACTCTCTCGGCGGCTGAAGAGCTTTTGCAGGGCACATGGCCTACCACACCTGTGCAGGCCATTATGACGCCCCTGTCACAGGTGCGGGCGGTGCGGCCCGACTCCTCGCTGACCGAGGTGCTGGCGCTGGTCGAAGAGCGCCGGAGCGAGACCGGCGAGGAGGCCCATGTGCCGGTGGTGGAAAGCGGCCAGCTCGTGGGTCGTGTAGACCCCGGCAGACTGCAACCTTTTGAACAGGTGGGCGAACAGTTCGGCATCGAAGAGGCCACTGTCGTGCCGGCCACGCGCGATGGATTGCTCCCGCGTTTGGGGAGGGTGCTGCCCGCCATCATGGTAATTGCGGCTATGGCCATCCTTGGCAATATCGCCCTGCGAACCGATCCTGAAGAACTCAAAGATGTGGTGCCGGAGGGCACTGTAAGGTTCAGCAATTTCACCCCACCACAGGATGCCATCGTGGGTCTGGGCACCGACCAGATCGCTGTGCGGGCGGTGGCCCCTTCCGCCATCACGACCGTCACCCTGACCTTGGACGGGCAACCGCTCGAAGTGCAGATCTCAGGCCCCTCGCCGCTCACCCGCACGATAACTGCCCGCGTGCCCAACCTCACACAGGGAGTGCATACGGTGCGGGCTACCGCTACTACGGAGCATGGCAACACCCGAAGCACCGAATGGCAATTTCGGGTGAGCGCCCGCGGGGCGGAGGGCACACCCACCCCGCCCACCAGCGCGCCCGCCACACAGGTCGATCTGGTGCGCAGGCAGCCATCGGTAGGAGGCAGGGTGCTGGCAGGCGCTGAGAACGTGCCCATCAGCGTGTGGTTCACCGCCGGGCAACCGCCATCGGCCGGGCGCATCCTGCTGGACGGGCAAGAGCTTGCCGCCCGCATAGAGCCGGTTGCCGGGGCAGGCGCGGGCCGCGAAGGCACCTACGCCCTCAAGGCCATAGCCCCGCAGGTGCCGGCAGGCATACACCGGGCGCGCGCCGATATACAGACCCCCGGTGGGTTGTTCACCACTGAATGGGCATTTACCGCCACCCGTCCGGACGCCGACAACATGTACTTCGAGCAGACCGGCTATTTCGTGTCACAGCCATTCCTCGACTACTGGCAAAATAACGGTGGCCTGCTCATCTTCGGCTACCCTATCTCGGACCGCATACAGGAGACCGACAGGCAGACAGGCAAGGTGTACATAGCTCAGTACTTCGAACGCGCCCGCTTCGAACTGCACCCGGACACCGGCGCTCAGGTCATACTGGGCAGGCTGGGTGTGCTCGTGCGGCAGCCTGACCCCCCGGCCCCTCCCAAAGAGGGTGCTCAATATTTCCCTGAAACCGGTCATAACGTGTCCGGGTCATTCCTCAACTTCTGGAACCAACACGGCGGTCTGGCGGTGTTCGGTTTCCCAATAACCGAGCAAATCGTCGAGAAGAACCCACAGGACGGCAAAGAGTACACGGTGCAGTATTTCGAACGTGCCCGCTTCGAACTGCACCCGGAAAACGCGGGTACCCCGTTCGAGGTGCAACTGGGCCAACTGGGCAGGCAGGTGTACAATCAGTTATATGGCCCGTGACCCGTGATGTGTATCATCCGAGCAAAGGCTATAAATAACCGGGGTGAAGGGGAGCGCCCCTGCAGGTGCGTACCCTCTGGGTGCTGGGGTCTGGGTGTCCCTCTGTTGTCTTCTCCCCTCTACAATTCATAGCCTTTCTATGGAAAATCCGGTTCGAGATGAGGCAACATTATGAGCGAGCGACAGGCACCGCATGGAGCGGGGGTCGGCATACGCAGGGCCGCGCCCCACGATGCTCAGGCTGTGAGCAGGCTGGTGGTGGCGCTGGCCGAGTTCGAGAGGTTGCCCCCACCAGACGAAACCGCGCTCGGCAGGCTGCTGGCCGATGCGTTCGGCCCCCGGCCACGCTTCGAAATCTTTCTGGCCGAAGCCGATGGGCAGGTGGTGGGCTATGCCTTCGTGTTCGAGACCTACTCCACTTTCCTCGCCCTGCCCACCCTGTATCTGGAAGACCTCTTCGTATTGCCTGAGTATCGAGGTAGGCGCATCGGTTATGAGTTGTTCATGCACTGCGTGCGCGAGGCGGTACGACGGGGCTGCGGGCGCATGGAATGGGCCGTGCTCGAATGGAACAGGCACGCTATCGCTTTCTATGAGCGCCTCGGTGCACAGCACCTGAGTGACTGGCGGCTCTACAGGTTGGACCGTCAGGGGTTGGAACGGCTGTCAGAGCCGGGGTCGGCGTCCGACTGAGGGGTGAGCCCAGTCTCAGGAGCAGGCACCGCGCTGTGGGCGAGCCGCCCGGCCGATGCGGTCATCTGCCGTGCCCGTAATTGGGCGCTTCCTTGGTGATGATCACGTCGTGGGGGTGGCTTTCGCGCAGGCCCGCGCCCGAGATGCGCACGAAGCGCGCGGTTTCCTGCAAAGTCCTGATGTCGGGCGCGCCCAGATAACCCATGCCCGCCAGCAGACCGCCCACGAGTTGGTACAGCAGGTTGGACAATGGGCCTTTGTACTGCACACGCGCTTCGATGCCCTCGGGCACCAGTTTGCTCAGGCTTTCTACTTCGTGCTGGCCGTAGCGGTCCTTGCTGAATGAGCGCTGTTTCATGGCCCCCAGCGAACCCATGCCGCGGTACTCTTTGAAACGCTCGCCCTGATACAGGATGATCTCACCGGGGCTTTCATCCACGCCTGCAAGCAGGCTGCCCAGCATCACTGTATCGGCTCCCGCCGCCAGCGCTTTGGTGATATCCCCGCTGTACTGAATGCCCCCGTCGGCTATCACCGGCACGCCCAGCGGCCTGCACACCTTGTAGCAATCCCACACGGCGGTTATCTGGGGCATGCCCGCACCCGACACCACGCGCGTAGTGCAGATCGAGCCGGGGCCCATGCCTACTTTGACCGCGTCCGCCCCCGCATCTATCAGCGCACGCGCTCCATCTGCTGTGGCTACGTTGCCCGCCACCACCGGCACGCTGTATCGGGCTTTGACGCGCCGGACGGTCTCGATCACGCCGCGGGTGTGCCCATGGGCTGTGTCTACCACCAACGCGTCCACCCCGGCTTCTACCAGCGCGGCGGCCCGATCTTGGCTATCTGGCCCTATTCCGATGGCCGCGGCCACGCGCAACCTGCCCTGCTCGTCTTTAGTGGCATGGGGGTACTGTATTTTCTTCTGAATGTCTTTCACGGTGATCAGGCCTTTGAGGATGCCGTTTTCGTCCACCACAGGTAATTTCTCGATCTTATGGCGGCGCAAGATGCTCTGCGCTTCTTCCAGCGTAGTGCCCGGTCGGGCGGTGATGAGTGGTGCCGTGGTCATGAATTCGGAGATGGGCCTCTCATAGTCGGAAGGCTCGGCGAAGCGAATATCGCGGTTGGTGAGGATGCCCACCAGCCGCTCGCCCACGGTGATGGGCACGCCCGATATGTGATAGTGGGCCATCAGCTCTATGGCCTCGCGCAGTGGGCGGTCCGGCCCGAGGGTTATTGGCTCCACTATCATGCCCGCTTCTGACCGCTTGACCTTGTCCACCTCGCGTGCCTGATCCTCTATGGGCATGTTGCGGTGGATCACGCCGATGCCGCCCTCGCGTGCCATGGCGATGGCCATGCGCGCCTCGGTGACGGTGTCCATAGCCGCCGACACGATGGGTATATGCAGTGGGATGGTGGGGGTGAAGCAGGTGCTGGTGGAAATGTATTGGGGCGTGGGCAGCACCTCCGAATAGGCGGGTATGAGCAATACGTCGTCGAAGGTCAGGCCCTCTTTGCCGAATTTCTCTTCATCCGAGACCGGTACGGTAGTAATCCGGGCAGATGGCTCGGTGCTGCCTGAGGGCTGTGCACGATCGCCGTCCAGCCTGCCATCTACGCGGTCGAGTTGTGGGCGCTGCATCATCCTTCCCTTTCCTTTCGCTCGCTGGGTGGGGCCGGTGGGTCGGCCCCGCGTGTTCTTCTGTCTGTTTAAGTGGAGATTATACACCCTTCCCGGATCGTTTGTATAGTTTTGCCATGTCTGCGATTTCAACAATCAAGATGTTGGGGAAAGAGGAGGGCAGGGGGCCGTGCCCTCCCCAAGCCCCTTCCATCTGGGGAAAGGGAAGAGGAAAGCCGGGCAGGGCTATGCCCTGCCCGTGCCCCTCCTGATGCTGTACACAAAATGCTATGAAGTGGCACTGGTGTCCGAAGTGTCCGACCGGCCGGGCGACGAGGAAGGTGTGGGGGCTGATGGCGCGGTCAGCGAGTCGAGGAAGTTGTTGATGCCGCGCAGGGCCGCCGTGCCCACCCGCCGGCCAACGGCGCTGCCGACCACTCCGCCCAGCATGGCCCCTACGAACGTGCCCACCACCGGCACGGGGAGGAGTACGGTGCCTATACGGGCGCCGGTTATCATGCCGGCTCCCATGCCCGCCAGAGTGCCTATCTGCTCGTCGGTGTTCACCCCTTGTGTCTGATTGGGCTCGTCCACGGTCTTCCCCTCCTTTCAGAGTTGCCACCGGTTCTGCTTTGGATATTGCATTTGCCGTCTTGATTTTCTATACGCAGATCGGTGTGCAATAGTTCCGCAATTCGATGGGTTTGATTGCCCAGTTCTCTATCACACCGAACTGCGATGCTCCGAAAGCAAAAGCGAGCTGACATCCGGTCATAACTAGTGCATGCTCATGCACGATGTTGTGGGGAAGGGCCTAGGGGGGTCGTGCCCTCCCCAAGCCCCCATCTTGTTACACACAAAATGATGTTGGGAAGGGACAGGCTGGAAAGTGTGATGCCTTACTCAGACTCCTTCCTTGTGTTGCCCACAAGATGGGAGGGGCAAAATCCTCCTGTTGCACGCAAAGTGCCGGGGGCGCATGGCCTTGCACGCACTCCTGCGCCTCCCCGGATGTCAGAAGTGCAACTTTGACGGTGCTAAGTTCGTAAGTCTATAATGGAATCACGGCGTGAATAATCAATGCCCGGCATCGTGGGCTGGGCACCCCAAAAGGAGCAGGGCATGGCAGGTGAGCTTAGCATACAGTCAACTCTGTCGCGGGCCAGCATACCGGTGATGAACGTCCAGCAGTTGGTATACTGTCTGCTGGAGCTGCGGCCGGCGGAAGTGGTGCCGCAAGCGCCGCTACCCCTGAACTTGTGTCTGGTGCTCGACCACAGCGGCTCGATGAGCGGGTCCAAGATCGAGAACCTGCGCGACGCCACCAACCTCGTGCTGGATATGCTCCAGCCGCACGATTACATAGCCATTGTTATCTTCAACAATCGGACCGAGGTGGCGTTCCCTTCGCAGCAAATAACCGACGAGGTGCGTCGGTCCGAATTGAAATCGAGGGTGGCGCAACTGTCTGCTGGCGGGGGCACAAACATGGCCCCCGCTATGGAGGCTGGGCTGCTCGAACTTCGCAAGCAGATGCCCTCGGGCGGTGGGGGCGCGGTGGGCATGGTACACCGACTGGTGCTGCTCACCGACGGCATAACCGAGAAGGAGAAGCGCTGTCTAGAACAGGGCGAACAGGCCGCCCGGCTGGGCGTGCCCATCACCGCGCTGGGCATCGGCAGCGACTGGAACGACAAACTCATGCAGGAGATTGCGCGGCGCAGCGGCGGCGAGGCCGACTACATCGCCACACCCGAACAGATACGTGCACACTTCATGCGCACCGTGCAACAAATGCAGGCGGTGGCCCTTCAGCACGCGCTGATGCGGGTGCGCCCGGCCCTTGGCAACGAAGTGCGCAGTGTGTACCGCGTCCACCCACTTATCTCACGCCTCAATCTGGACAGCGCTGGCGACCGGTCGCTGGTGGTGCCTCTGGGTGAGTTGGAGCGCGGCTACGGGCAGACCCTGCTGATCGAGTTCGTGCTGCCCTCCCGGCCCGCAGGCAGTTACCGGATTGCCCAGATCGAGGTGGAATACGATGTGCCCCAGACCGGGATGGTGGCTCAGAAAGCCGCGGTGGACGTGCTGGTCAACTACACGCACGACCCGGCTACCGCCTCGCCACCCGACGCGCGCGTTATGAGCATCGTGGAGAAGGTGAGCGCCTTCAAGTTGCAGACCAGAGCCTTGGAAGACCTAGAAGCGGGCAACGTGCAAGCCGCCACCCAGAAACTGCGCGGTGCCCTCACCCACCTGCTCAATCAGGGAGACACCGAACTGGCGGCCATCGTACAGCGCGAGCTGGAGAACCTTGAGAAGGGCCGAGTGATGTCGTCCGAAGGCCGCAAGACCATTCGCTTCGAAAGCGGTAAGACTGTCAGGCTGGACAGATAGCAACAGGTAAGCTTGAAGGTAGTAACCAACGGTGCTAGTTTGACGAAAACACGGGATTGTGCAAAGCCGTCAGCTCAGCAATGGACCAATGGCACCAGTGTGAGCACCGCATGCAAGCCAAGAGCAATCATGCACATGTGCTGAGCAGGGTTTACTCGATGAAGCGCGGGCGGGTGGCCCACGCTCTCGAAACCAGCACCGTTGGTTAGTAGCAGAAGGATAGAAGCAGATGGCTGTATATTGCCCAAACTGCGGGATCGAACTGCCGGACGGTGTGGCGTTCTGCGATGCCTGTGGAGCGCGTTTGCCGGGGGCCGGCTCGGTGGGGGGCGGGAGTGCCGCTTCATCGTTCTCGCCGTTTGGCGGCGTGCCTGTTGGCTCGGTAACCTGTCCGGTGTGCGGAGCGGCGGCCTTGCCGGGGGAGGCGTTCTGCGACAACTGCGGGGCTGCGCTCATTGCACCGGGCGCGTATCCGGCGTCCACTCTCACTCCCACACCCGCTCCAGCGCCTGTGCCCACAGCCGGGCAGATGCCGTCGTCAGGCGCACAGCCCATGATGGCTGGGGGGCGCATGGCCTCGCTGATAGTGATATCCCCCCCACCCCCGGCGACAATACAGGTGCCCAACCGCCCGGAGTTGATCGTGGGTCGCGCCGACCCTCAGAGCAACAGCTACCCCGATATTGATCTGGGACCGTATGGAGGGTTGGAGCTGGGTGTGTCGCGGCGACATTTCCGCATGACCCGCAACGGCGACCAGTTCTATGTGGAAGACCTCAACTCGATGAACGGCACGGTGATCAACGGCCAGCGCATACCGCCCCACAGCCTGCATCCACTGCGCCCCGGCGACCGAATAATGCTGGGCAAGATGGAACTCGCCCTCGAAGTAACATGACCCCATTATTCCTCCCACAGCTACCGTGTGCAATAGAAAGAGGAGGGGCTTGGGGAGAGCACAACTCTCCATAGTCTTCCCCTTCCCATAGAGGGGGCTTGGAAAGGGCTTCGCCCTCCCCGGTTCCTTCCCCTTTTCCATTGGGAAAAGGGAGCCTCACTCTACATGGCAGAGCAGGGTAGTCTTTATAGGGTATAATAAATGGGTGCTAGTTTGACAGAAACGTGGGACCTGCAAAGCCATTAGCTCAGCAGTGGGCCAATGGCGCCGGCATGAGCACTGCATGCAAGCCAAGAGCAATCATGCACATGCATATACAGGCAGCAGGGCTTACCTGTAGATGGAGCGCAGGCGGGCCGCCCACACCCATACCCAACCCGGTCCTTGGGCCGTTTGCGGGCGAGATGCTCGCGCTCCGGAAACTGACACCACTGGTTAATAAAGTGCCGTGGTGTGCGTTGTATGCTCCCACGAGGTCACAGGAAGATTAGCGTAGAAAGGAACCGCCGACAGCCTTTTCTGTTCAGAATTGCGCAATGGCAAAGGAACTATAAGATATGCCCGTATTAGTAAACCCGGAACAATGTGAAGACCGTGAGCGCTGCTTCGCAGCCGCCGCCTGCCCTAATGACGCTTTCTACCATAACCCACTCAAAAGGACATGGGAAGTGGATGCCACCCTGTGTGGTGACTGCCCCGGCCCCTGCCTGAACTTCTGCGACCGCGACGCTCTGCGCTGGGCCGACGATCTGGTGGAGCTTCAACTGGTCAGGGCCGAGCTGGAAGGCAAGATGAAGCCCGAAGAGGTGGCCGAGGCCCGCCGCAAACACAAAGAAGAGTTGAAAGAAGCCGCCAGACGCAAAGAGTCCGAAGGAATCGTGCACCTGACCCACACCAACTTCGAGCAAGAGGTGCTGCGCTCTTCGTTGCCCGTGGTGGTTGACTGCTGGGCCGCATGGTGCGGCCCGTGCAAGCAATTTTCCCCCATCTTCGAAGCCACCGCAAAACAGTATGTGGGGGTAGTGAAGTTCGCCAAACTCAACACAGACGAGCAACCGGCGCTGGCCCAAGGACTGGGCATAAGCGCCCTGCCCACTGTACTGGTGTTCTACAAAGGCCAGCTCGTGAACGCGGTGGAAGGGGCACTGCCCGCCTCGCAGTTTCAGACGTGGCTGTACCAGACATTGGCCGCCATACGGCAATACGAAGCTCAGTTGCAAGCCCAAGCGAGCAATGCAACATCGAGGGGTCCGGCATGGCCGGACATGGAAGAGGGCGACGTAGGCAATACAGGCCAACCCCGGCCCAACACCGACCCGCGCGCGGGCGGGCCATCCGCCTCGCAATCGCAAACCCAACAGCCCGGCAACCAGACCGAGCCACCCGGCAGGCGCACGGCGAGCGGCCTGTACATACCTTGAGAACGAGAATCGCGGTATAACCTACCTGCCGGCCCCGGTTGGGCGATTCATGCCTGCGAAGGGCAGGGGGTTGGAGTACCGCCCGCCGCTTGCGCGTGGGCGGTAGGCCAGCATGACCACCCCGACCCTTCATCGGCAGCTAGTCCACCAAGCTTCCGCGTTTATCGATCGCGACAGCCGGTCAGCCAGTAGGCAGGGCCACTGCTCGTCCGCCCGCCTGCTCATCGTGCTCCGTGGGCGATGTCAGGGGCTTACTTTGCAACCGTCAAATTGAACGTATGCCGCACGTCGTCCAACCCGCTCTGGCGCAGGATAACTTCGATCTGCCATGTGCCCTGCATCGAAAGGTAGCTGCCCCGTGCTATGTAACGCCTGCCATCAGTGGTAGTTGCCTCGACTTGAGTGACTCCCATGTCGTGGCTGGCTCCCATATCCCCACCGACTGCCGTAAAGCGCAGCAGCACACTGGCAGCAGTGTTGGTGGTGCCGGGTCGCCTGTCTGTGATATCTATCCCAAACTCATTGTAGCCTGCCTGTGCCGGAGCCACCCTCAACACCATAGTGACATCGCCGATTCGGGCGCTTTCAGCGAACCCATAGCTGCGCCGCGCATCCAGCGCTTCGCCGGCGGGACGGGCTGCCGTGAGCACCCCGGTTGCCATCAGCACCAGCAAACCCACCGCAAGCTCTGCCCTTACAGTCCGGTCAAACCGGGGTAGTACCGTTTCGCTTGCGCGTTCACCGGCACCCCTCAATTGCGGCGAGAGCACCAACAGGTTGATCGCCCCAAGCACCACCAGCACCACAAAGAGGCCGACCTTGATCATCAGGGTTCGCCCGTAGGTCGTGTCTAATAGAGCATCGAAGGCACGCACGTGCAGCGTGGCGGTAACCACCCCGGTAAGCGCAAGCGTGGCTACGCTCGCCATAGCAACCGTCGAGAAGCGAGATATGAGCGTGGGCGCGGGCAGGCCATGGGTATTACGCATCTGCCACAACAGCACCGCCAGCGGCAGCAGCCCGCCCAACCATGCAGACATGGCTACGAGATGCAACCAGTCAAGGGCTACAAACAGCGGAGAGCCGGTAGCCGCACTGTGGCTCTGCAAGCTAAAGGTCAGCAGCACACCGCCTGTAGGCACGAGCGCCAGCCACCACATCCCCACGTGGCCGGTGCCACCCGCGGGGAGTTTCAAGGTCGCTATCGCCAGCACCACAAGCAGCCCAAGCCGCACCCCGGCAAGCACCCCGGCCCGACCCGCGAAGAGCTGTGAAGGCGCAGTGAACGCAGCCCACACCGACCCGCCGGATGCCTCGGACGTTTGGATAGCCATCGACAGGAGGGTGGCGATGACGAGCTGGAAGATGCCAGCTAGCGCGATGTATCTCAGTGTTTTGGTGGCGCGAGCATTGGCCGCTTCATATGTGCTCCGCGCGTGTTGTAGATAAGCCGGCCTCCATACGAAGAGGCCAAACAGCAAGCTACCCGTCGTAATAGCTACCAGCGCGAAGCTGTACCAGCGGATAATGGCGTTGGCCGGAGGTGGCAGTTCGGTGGCGGGGTCGGGTGTGCCGGGAGGCGGCAGTAGCGAAGCGGGTGGGCTGGACTCCCCCACCGAGAAGCCGATGCTGCCTTTAGTCACGTGGCCATCAACAGCCGATAGCGCCTGCCAGACGGCGCTGTACGTACCGTTTGACAGCAGTACGTAAGTGCCGTCCGGCAGGTTGCTGAGGTTGAGCCGCAGGGTGCGTGGCGCAGCCGGGTCAACCACCGCCTGATTCTCTACCAGCGCTTCCCCCTCTGCGTTGAACAGGGTGAGGTTCGTGAAGCTGGGGTCAAGCTCCTCGCTAAATTCTAGGACTATCTCGGTTGGAGCCTCCGTCAGTACTGCTCCGGCAGGTGGGTCCGAGCGCACCAGATTGGCATGGGCCGAAACCGGGTGTATCGGACATGCGACCAACAGCGCCGCAACCAGCAACCCCGGCAAACAGCAGCGCCAGAGATGGGCATGGCTGATCATCACCCTGCTCCTTCTGTGCGGTATCATACGGGCTGAGACGTTGTGGAGCCTTGGCGCTCTTCCTGCCGTGTGGTTGCGCGAGATCGCATGCCGAGAAAGCCCACAACGAGGCCGGCTGCGCCCAACACCACACCCACGCCACCAACGATCAGCGCAGTCTGGGCAAGCTGTGCTGCCGAGGCAGCCTGTGCCTGCAATTCGTCCGGCGCAGGCTCTGGTGCGGGGAAAGCCGCCGCCGATTTGGGCTGCACCGGGTTAAAGGTGTCCGGGCCGCTGGTCATGGTTACGTCCACAGGCGTGCCGTTGATCTCACCCCAGATGTGCCATGTGTAGTCGCCTGCTCTTGAGGGCAGCACATCCGCAGTGTAAGCTCCTTCCCGGCCAAACTGGGGCCTCACCTCCAGTTGCTTCTTCGAACTGCCGTAGATGATCTCTACGTTGAGCGTCTTCTCCAAGCCCGTCACCTTTTCGTTAGTCTTGGTGTTGGTCACGATCAGGTCCAGACCATTGGGTTCGCCCTGATAAGCCGGTTCGTTTCGAAAGCCGATCACCAGTTCATAATCGCCAACCTGTGTGTGCCCATGAGCGAACGCCGGGCTACCACCGGTAGCCAACAACGCCAGCGTAAATACAAGTGCCATAGCCAGAGATGACAGCATGGTTCGTGACATAGCATTACCATCCTTACCTTAATCATGAGGGTGATGGAGACGTTGGGTAAGCCAACAGAGCTTCCGCGCAGGCGGCAGGCGCCGGCCCGCGCAAGCGCAATATCGCCAACGCACATGTACAGGTGCCCCCAGAAGGCAGTGTTGATGGGTGTGCCTGTCTAACATCCAGCCATAAATACCCCGTCGTGCGTGATGGCAAGGGCATAGGGGTGCACGCGAGGCCATGGGCTTCTGGCACTTTGTGCCGCAACAGAGGGAAGGGGCTTGGGGAAGACTATGCCCTCCCCGGCCCTCCTCTTCCCCTAAACATCGTGCATGAACGTGCAGCAGTTATGGCCGGATGTCAGTGCCTGTACGTTGGCACCGGTGTCGATGGAGTTCGGGTTAGCGGGGAGGAGGATGGTCGGGAGGTGGCGCAGCCTGCGATTTTAAGCTGATTGCTACAGCGCTCTGAATGGGGAAAAAGGACTTGGGGTTGCGCCAGTATACCACAAAGAGCATCACGACCAAAGTTAGCAGACCGATTGCCTCCGGTGGAGCGTTAAGCGAAATCGTTGATCTACCGGCCACGCCTGCTCCAGCCAAAGACGAAGCCGAAAGCTCCGAGGGTGCCGGAGGAGCAACCAAGTCCCGCCTGCCGATTTCGGCCAGAGGATTCAAGGGGTTGGAAGCCTCGCTATGGGGCAGAGCGCTTTCGTGCGGGGTGAGCGAATCCTCGATGGGTTCAGGGTCATGCTCGGCAAAAGGTGGGTGATATTCGCCCAGCAGAGCTACATGAGGGCCAATGTAATGGTGGGCTGTGTCGTGGCCCATGCAGACCAAAGTGAGGGTAAACCCCACCAGCAAGGCAAGCACTGCCCGGTATATCCGCATAGCACACTACCAACCTGATACTAGTAGGACTTTGGCCCGCAACACGAACATCAAGCTCGCAGAGGCTGGACCTGTGCCCATCGCATGGGGCGACGCCGGGGTCCTGCTGTCATAAACATGGTGGCAAGGCAGACCTATGCGGTGCCTTCCTTCCCGGCAGGCTGAGGTATCGGGATTATTTTATCACATGGTGCTTATTTTATGAAGCCTTCTGCCAACCTATGGCAGGGCAAACGCATCTAAATTGCTCAGGCGACGCGGCCGGATAATTTCGTGCCTGCCCAAGCCCCTCCTTCTGTTATGCACCAAGTGCCATAAAGTAAGGGAGGTTAGATTACGCTTTCGCCGCCGGTGGCTCGATCCACTTGCCGTGGGCCTTGATGATATCTATCAGTCGGTCTACCGCCTGCTCGGTAGGCACGCCTTTCTCCACGCATTCCTTGCCCACGAACAGATTCACCCTGCCCGGGGCACCGCCCATATAGCCGAAGTCGGCGTCGGCCAACTCGCCGAGGCCGTTGACAATGCAGCCCATCACCGCGATCTTCACGCCCCTCAGGTGGCCCGTGGCGCGCTTGATGCGCTCGGTAGTCTCTTGCAGGTCGAACAGCGTGCGCCCACACGACGGGCAGGCCACAAATTCGGCCTTGACCACTCTTGACCCTGCCGCCTGCAATATATTGAACGCCAGTGCCACGCGCTCTTCGGCGGTGCCGTCCCCGTCCACCTCCACGCTATTGCCGATGCCGTCGCACAGCAGAGAGCCGATGCCTATCGAGGGACCGATCAACCAGTGGTCTGTGTGGCGTGGTTGCTCTTCTTCTGCGTATTCGTCTGCACGGTCCTCGGCGAGGTCAACAATATGTATGGGGTATTTTCTCCGGGCCTGAATGAGGCGGGTGGCGAGCAACCTGTACGCCCTGATCAGGTAGGAAGGGGTGGAGTCATGAGCGTACAGCGACAGCACCAGCCCTCTGTGCCCCAGCGCATGGGCGCGAGAGGCCATCTCCATCACAAGGTCCACCACCGGAAAGCCCCGGGCCGTGCCGCCATGCATCACCTCTATGGCGTTCTCCAGCGCCGGGCGCAGCTCCATAGCCTGCAACCACAGGGGTACTCGAGCTTCCAGCGCGGCCTTCACGCACCGTTCATAAGCTTCCCAGTTTGGCGATGTCTGCACGCTGGCCGACAGTTTGAGGCCGCCTGCGCTTGCCAACTGCGGGGCCGCGCGGGCCGCACCCTCGTAGTCACTGCCCGCATCCACGAGCAGGCCGAGCGCCGATTTACCTGCGGTGGGGTCTTCTTCTTCGCTTCGGCGCTTCAACTCCTCGACCAACAGCCCAAGGTCGGGCAGGCCCGACATGGGCACGCATATGAGGTCGGGGCGCAGGGCGTTAGGTCCCCTGCGCCTTGCCAACTCGGCCACTGCCTTCAACAGGTCGCCGTCGGGCCATTCATCACGCTCGCCTACCGAGGCCACCACCGCCACCGGCTGCAACCCACCCACTTTCACCTGCCCGGTAGGCACTTCGTAGGTGGGGCGGGGCACGTAGTGGTAGGGGTCGCGTAGGTCGGGCAAGGCCTCTGCACTGGCCCCGTCTGCATGCTTGGGCTTGGGCTTGGGTTGCTCGATTTCTATGACCTCGCGCCCGTGGTTCTGTGGGTGCAGGCGCTCCATTTTCAGCAGGTCGTTGTATGGCTGGACCAGCGCCCGGGCCACCGGAATCTCCTCTTCTGGCTCTTCGGTCAGCGACACGCGAACGGTATCCCCGAGGCCGTCGTCGAGCAGAGAGCCGATGCCCACCGCCGATTTGATGCGCCCGTCTTCGGCATTACCGGCCTCGGTCACACCGAGGTGTAGCGGGTAGTTCCAGCCGAGCGCATCCAAGCGGGCCACTAGCAGCCGGTAAGCCTCTATCATCACCTTGGGGTTGCTCGCCTTCATGGAGAAGATGATGTCGTGGTAGTCATATTTGCGGCAGATAGCGGCGAATTCCAGCGCCGATTCGACCATGCCTTCGGGGGTGTCACCGAAGCGGTTCATGATGCGATCGGACAGCGAGCCGTGATTGGTGCCGATGCGCATGGAAATGCCCCGCTCCTTGCAGCGCAACACGAGTGGTTTGAATTTCTCTTCGATGCGCTCCAACGCCGCCTGATACTCTTCGTCAGAGTACTCGCGCACCACAAAGCGCTTCTCGTCGGCGAAGTTGCCCGGGTTGATGCGCACCTTGTCGGCATACAGGGCGGCTTCCATAGCGGCGGCGGGGCTGAAGTGGATGTCGGCCACCAGCGGCACGTCAATGCCCATTTGCAACAGACGGTGCTTGATCTGGCCCAGAGCGCGCGCGTCAGCCGAGGTGGGCGTGGTCACCCGCACGATCTCGCACCCCGCCTGCACGAGCCGCACGATCTGAGCTACGGTGGCCTCGATGTCCTGTGTGCGGGTGGTGGTCATGGACTGGATGCGGATGGGGTTGTCCCCACCGACCCCCACCTTGCCGACCATCACCACGCGCGTGGGCCGCCGCCTGTACACATATGGGTTGGGCACGTAAGGCAGTTCGGGCGTTTCCGCCGCCGATTCGAGTATTATCTTTTGTCCGGTATCAATTCCCATTCTCTCACAGGCTCCATGAGGGTAGCCTGACGGCGTCATGCCTGTCAGGCGCGGTTATTTCCATCTTTGCCTTTGCCTTTGCCTTTGCCTTTGCCTTTGCCTTTGCCTCTGTCGTCTTGTCTGCACTCGGGGCAGATGCCGAACAGCGCGAAATGGTCTATGTTGGTGCAAAACCCGTAATGCTCCCACAAGCTGGCGCGCAACGGTTCCAGAAAGCGGTCGGCCACCTCGATGCGCTTGCCGCACTGCTCGCATATCAGGTGGTGGTGTGGCCTGTCAACCAGTTCATACTCCAGTTTACCACTGCCGAGGTCGGTGATCACCACCATGCCCAGATTGCACAGCAGTTCCAGCGTCCGGTATACCGTGGTCTTGTTGGTGGATGGGTATATGGCCTGCACCCGTGCCAATATCTCCTCCACGGTCAGGTGACCCTGATGAGAGGCAAGCACCTGTACCACCATCAGGCGGCGGGGGGTGAGCCTGTGCCCGCGCGCCCGCAACTCGCGGTCTATTTCGGTCGTTCTATTGTTGAAAAGCGTATCCATCCATCGTTAAGTATACCAAACACCGGGCGCAACCGGAGTCTGCTCTGTCCACAGCAGTTGTGGAATTCACCCAATTTAAAGGAGTTTGGGTTAAACTGGTGGGCAGGCGCACAGCCTCGCATTGGCGGCAAACACCTGCCCACTGGCGCGTATGAGGGAGGAACTGCGGCACCGAGGTTGCTTATTGCGCTAATTGTGTCATACTAACGTCGAAAGACAAAGGGGTGCTACGAGCGTTCAAAGATGAGCGAGACAGTGTGGCAATTAGCCAGAGCAGTGGTGTGGGCAACCACCTGTGAAGAAGCTGCGCAAGCGCAGGATAGACTCTGGGAAGCGGTTGCCCCGGATATGCATCTGTATCATGCGGCGATCTGGCAAGCAGGATTGGAGCGTGCCGCTTACCTGCACTGGGAGCGCATGCACCGGACGCAATCCCACGAGTCGGCTGCATGAAATTGACAACAACCCGCGGACGAGGGACGAGACGGTACCTGTAACTCCGGCAAGGGCATAGCACGACTCCTTGCAACCATGGCCATGGGCGAGAGAACGTAACAGGGGCACCCCGCTCCGCAGTCGGGAACGATGCCCCTGTTCGATGTAGATGTGGGGTTGATGTACTGGTGCTCGTTCGTTCTAGGCTCTGACCGCCGGCACGTCCACCAGATGCTGGGCCACGAACCAGACCTGCTTTTCATTGGTGCGTAGCACATCGCTCATCAGCAGGTCGTTGGTGCCCCAGTCTTTGCTCCGCTCAGTGGCGTCAATGGCCTCGCGCACCTTGGAGATGATCACCTCATGCACTTCGAGCAGGCGCGACAGCATCGCCGGTACCTCTTCCGCGCCATCGGGCGGCCGCTCCACGGTGGTGAGTTCCGCCGCGTGGCGTGGATCGCCCACGGCGATGCCGCCGAGGGTTTGCACCCGCTCGGCCAGCAGGTCGATCAACTCCAGTTGCTCGTCGGCGTGCTTATCAAACAAAAGGTGCAACTGATAGAAAGTGTGCCCGGCGACCAGCCAGTGATACTTCTTGTACAACGCGTACAGGATCATCGTATCGGCCAGAATGTGGTTGAGCCGTTCGCAGCTTGCCTCTCGTGCCTGCTCGTCAAGAGCTATGGGCAGGTGGCGTAGTGCGCCGAACGGCTGGATTTCGCCACTGCGCTGGTGCAATATCGGCTGGGCACCGAGGGTTTGCTCTTTGACGCTGGCACGCAGATTGCCCGTTCGGGCCTGCTTGTTATTGTTGGTTCTTGGCATCTCCGTTCAACCTCCTAATCTCCAAATCTCCATCAGATGGTCATCAACCGATATCACGGCGCGCTTCAATCATGTTCTACGGGCGAGCCGGCACGAAGCCGATGCTGTGCCGGGACGATGTGTCCGCCGTAACGCGATGCTCAGGACGTTACCTGCATGGACTGTGCCATGAGGTCGAGCCTTGAGGCACTTGGTGCAGGAGACAAGCCTGCCGGACGCTGCGTCAAGCTACAGAATTCACTGTAGAGGGGGAAGGTGATAAAATGGGGGTGCACAGGGCGAATTGGAGCCCCGGACTTACCGGCAAGCGTGGGTGTCCCACCTGCTTACCACCGGCTCTTACCCTACTCTACCCTACCTGCTCCGGCGATAATCTGCGGGAGTTGTGCGCACCGGTTATAGGAGATATGCTGATGAGCAGCAGACATTACGAGGCTATCGTAGTGGGTGCCGGGCCTGCCGGCGCTACCGTGGCCTACGAACTTGCCGCCGCAGGTATGCACACCCTGCTCATTGAGAAGGCCAAGCTGCCGCGCTACAAGACCTGCGGTGGTGGCATCACTTATAAGGCGGTGAGAGCACTGCCGTTCAGCATCATGCCGGTAACCGAGCGCGTGCTGCACAGTGTTGATTTCAGCTGGCGCACCCGTGCCTCCTACGTCATCGGCAGTGACGCCCCGCTCGTGTACATGGTGCAACGCAGCCGTTTCGACAACTACTTGACCGAGCAGGCCGTGCGGGTCGGCACCCGGCTACTGGATGACACCAACGTCATCTCGGTGGACGCCGACGAGCGCAGGCCCACGGTACGCACCTCGCGAGGGGCTTTTACCGCCGATTATGTCATCGGGGCAGACGGTGCTACCGGCCGGGTGGCGCGGAGCGTGGGCCTGATGTCTGACCGTTGGGCGCTTGCCGCGCTGGAAAGCGAGGTGGAAGTAGACGATGCTACCATGGCAAGGTGGCACGACCGGTTGGGTCTAGACCTCGGCTTTCTCCCGGCTACCTATGGCTGGGTGTTCCCTAAAGGGGGTCATCTGAGCGTGGGTGTTGGTGGCCTGCCGCTCATAGCCGACTATGGCAGTCGGCTAAAGCAGTACGATGCCATGCATACCGCAGCGCGCGTGCCCGGTGGGGGCATCAGGCGGGTGATAAGGAGCCACGGTTACCTGCTGCCGTGCAGGCGGCCCGGCGCAGCGGTGCAGAAAGGGCGCGTGCTGCTGGTCGGGGACGCCGCGGGACTGGTAGAAGCATTTACGGGGGAAGGCATCTACTGGGCTATTCGCAGCAGCCAGATAGCCGCCAAGTCCATTCTTGATGGTGGACCGGATTTGGACTACCAGCAGAGGTTAGACGCCGAACTTATGCCCGACCTGCTGTCGGCTCGGCGCTGGCTACGGGTCTACGTGTGGTTGCCCCGCGCCTGTTACAGCCTGCCCGGCCGGCTGCCGTTTTTCTGGCAGGCCGTGTGCCGCATCATCCGGGGCGAGCGCCGGTACACGGATATACGCAGGCGTTTGGGGCTGTTCGGGTTCGTGGAGAACCTCCTCCCAGACCCCGTGGCCGCGTCTCGTCTCGCGGCCAGATAGCCCTGCGGTGCATAGCGCGGGCACGGGCCACGCCTCCGGCATGCCGGCAACTTAATTTACGACCTGCCGCCAGCACCACCGAACCTGCATCAGAATCGAAGCAGAGTGATGATGTTGAAGCCTTCCAGATACTCGCGCGCACCCAGTTCGGTCAACTCGATCAAGAAGGCCAGACCCACGATATCCCCGTCCAGACGCTCCACCAACTCAATGGTGGCGCGGGTCGTGCCCCCCGTAGCCAGAAGGTCGTCCACGATAACCACCCTCTCACCGGGGCTGATAGCGTCCGCATGCATTTCCACAGTATTCGTGCCGTATTCCAGCTCGTACTCGGCCACCACGGTTTCCGCCGGCAGTTTACCCAGCTTACGCACAGGAACGAAGCCGATGCCCAGTTTATAGGCTATCGGCGCACCGAAGATAAAGCCCCGGCTCTCGATGGCCACGATTTTGTCTGGCTTGAGGTCCCTTATCCTGTCGGTAAGCTGGTCAATGGCATAGCTGAAGGCTTGGCCGTCTTTGAGCAGAGTGGTGATGTCGCGAAACAAAATCCCGGGCACCGGGAAATCGGGGATGGTGCGTATCTTGCTTGCCAAGTCTATCTGCGGCGGTTGTTCTGCTTGCGTTTGTCCAGTGGCCACGATCAACACCTCCTGTGCGCTCCTGACCATGAGCAATAACAGGTGTGAGGTCTGCACGTTTGCAAACCTCACGGTGCCCGTCACTTAGAGTATAACCTAGAACCGGCGTGGAGTGCGACCTCGCAAGTAGCGTGCCAGCAGGGTGAGCACCACCAAGATAGTGGCGAACACTACAGGGAAGGCCCCACCGGTCTCCGGTATGACCGAGGCGGACGGCGTTGGCTGTTGTCGTGGCGAAGCTGCCTCGTTTCCGGGCTTGGGCGCCTCGGCTTTTTGCTCCGGCGCGGGCAATGATTGGCGGGAGTCAGGGGGAGCCTGTTGGTCGGTGGACCGTTCAGCCTGTTGCATCTGTTGGGATTGAGACTGGGCATCGGGCGGCAGCACGGGCGATGGTTCTTTGCCCGCAGCCGGGGGTTCGCCCACCACCGGTTCGGCCACCTGCGCTATGTATGCGTTCGACTGCACGGGGTCGTTCACGCCTTGATAGATGGCGCTGGCCTGATTGTTGAGCGGGTTGTTGGCGGCCACAGCCTCACTCACGCGCGCAGGTATCTCGATGACGGCTTTAGCGCCGGGTTGCAGATTGCCCACATTGATGGTTACAGTATTGCCCTCCGCCGATACCGATCCCAGCGTGCTCTTTATGGCGGTTGCGTCTACGAGCACACCTTCGGGCAGCCTGTCGGTGACCACCACCCCTTCGGCCCCGGCCCCACCTGAGTTAGTCACCTCGATGGTGTACACTATGCTGTCGCCCTTGTGCACGGTTGTCTTGTTGGCCGACAGCTTGACGGCCAGTGCTGGTTGGGCGGCGTTATCAGGGGCTTCAGCGCCTTCGGTCTGCTGCGGGGAACTGTTGGATGTGGACGGCGCGGCAGGCGGTTGGTTGCCGGTGGCGTCATCTCCTGTTTGGGGCTGGGGGCCTTCGGCCTGCTGCGGTTGTGCTTGTTCTTGCTCAGGTTGCGGTTCATTCGCTGCGGGTTGAGCGGTGGCCTTGCTGACCGAGAAATGGAAGCGGGTCTGGCTTTGCCCGTAACCCGCCACGGCATCGCGCACCTGCACTATCGCCTCGTACTTACCTTCGGGCAGGCCCGCCAGCGGAATGGTGAACTCGGCGCTGGTGCCCAGACTGCCGCTGTCCAGCGCTATCTTGTCGGGAGTGCCTTGGGCATAGACGAACACCCTGTATGTCTCGCCCGCTCTGCGGGCCTTCCACCGAAGCGTGGCGGGCAGGTCGAGCGTCGCGCCCTGTGCCGGTTCGATTATCTCTATGTCGCCTATCTCGATAGTTGGCACCGTGAAGTCACTGCCTTCCACGTAGATTATCGGGAAGGTGTACCACGAGGCCAGCGTGCCCTTGCCCCCCGCCACTTTGATATAGTAAAAGGCATCGCTGGGGGCGCTTGGCTGTCCTGTGAAGCGATAGGTGCCTGTTGCGTCGGTGGCAGTGCTTGCCAGCAGGGTGTCCGCACCTGCATTAGAGCGCTGCCGCAATTCAACGGTGATGCCTGCCGCTCCCTGCCCGGCGACGGTCACCACGCCCGTGATCTGGCCTTTCTCAGCCTGTGCCAGCTGCGCTCCGTGTACGGGCAGGGCCAACGCAAGTCCGATGCCGAGCATCACGGCCACAGCGAATAGGAAGACCACATCTCGCCGGATGGTGCGGCGCACAGCGTGCAGGTTGAAGCGTACCCGCAACGGGTCATCGGTTAGGGTCAAGTTCCGGTATTCATGCTTGTTCATGTTTCCTGTACACCTCCTGCCGAGATCGGGGCCGGGGCCGAAGCTCACTGCTGTTCGTCCAAGACCGCAATTACCACCAGTCTTTGAGTGGCAAGGCCGATGGGTGTGCATGTGATCAGGGTCACCCGGCTGTCTTGGGTAGGCGACATCACCTCGGTTTGGTCAGGCCTGACCACGAAGCTCTCTTTGACAACATAGCGGTATTCGCGCAGGCTGTTGCTAACGAATATCTCGTCCCCCGGCTTCAATCTGTCCAAGTCGCGAAACAGTGCCGAATTTACGTCGCGGTGGGCGGCCAGCACCACGTTGCCTGCCTGTCCGGGGTTGCCCGTGCCCTCGTGGTGACCCACCAACATCGGGGACACCTCCCATGTATCCATTTTCATGCGCACCTGTTCCACCTGACTGTCCAGAAACATGACCGGTATGCGCAGACGTGTGGGCAGCAGCAGGCGGGGGTCAACGGCGGGTGTGGGCGTCGGGCCGCCTGTGGGGGTGGCCGTGACCGTGATCGTGACCGTGGCCATGTGCCGCCCCGGCGCTGTGCGCTCCCCCGTCCCGTTCGTCCCGGGCGGCCCGCCGACCAGAGGGGGCGCTACCTGCGCGATGCGGGTGGGTGTGGGCGAATGCGCGGCCCTGCTCGTGGCTGAATGGCCTGCGGGCGTGCCCTCGCTTCCGGACTGCGGCGCATGTGCCGAGAGCCTACGTGGGGCCACGTCGAGATATGCTGTGTAAATGTACTGCCACACGAGCCACAGGACCACCAGCGCGCATGCTACTTCCACTGCCAGCAGCACCCGGTCGAATACCTTCAGCGAGCCAAGGCCAAGCGACAGTCGAGCCGGTTGCCGAGACCGGCCCCCTGCCTCCGTCGGACCGGTCAGGGGGGATGGGTGCCCCTGCGCGAGGACACTGCGCGTTCGCCATCCTCGACCTTGCACAGGGCCAAGCCGTGGAGCTTTGAATCGGTCGTTGTCCTCCGGGGTCCTCGGCGTGTCTGCGACGAGCATAAGCTTTCCGGATTACCGTACCTCTGTGGTTACCTGCTACCTGTTATGGTTATGGTTCTTTTTGTTGTGCCTTTGCGTTTAAACCTTCACAGCGCGAGGTGCCACCACTCGCTTACGCTAAAGTATACCGGCATGGAGGGGGCACACAGCCCAGAATCCACAGGCACCCGGCCTGAGTTATGCACATCCTTAGGATGACTGGCAGATTCTGACGGTCTTGGTCTCCTGTGACTAAACAGGCCCCCCTCTTCCCTTTCGGAGGGAGGCCGGGGGTGATGAGAAGAGATTGAAAAGGGAAAGCGGGGTGGGTGCCAAATATGCGGGCTGGGCGCCCGCGCTCCATGCTCCCCACCTCAGGTTGTTGTTTATCATAGGCATAGGTAGGCCTCACGCTTTGTGCCTGCCCCTACAGCAACTATCTTCTCACCACTCCTATCCCTATCCCTATTCCTATTCCTTGGTACTCTTGGTGCCTTTGGTGTCTTGGTGGTTACTCTCGCTGAGGGGGCAGAGCTTGGCCCCCGATTGTTGATGGAACCCACAGAACATATGCTCTTGCCAAACACCCCGGTATAAGTTATCATGCAGCCAGCGATAGGCGTACAATAAGCAGCGCTAATCAGGAATCAGGAGGTCTATTCGTGCACGGCGTGGAGATCGAGGACGTATTCGCCCACGAGATACTTGATTCGCGGGGCCACCCCACCTTACAAGTGACGGTGAGGCTGGCGGGCGGGGCCGTTGGTTCGGCGGCTGTGCCCTCCGGGGCCTCCACAGGTGCCCACGAGGCGGTGGAACTGCGCGACGGCGACAAGGCTCGCTATGGTGGTAAAGGCGTGCTGAAGGCGATACGCAACGTAAACGAAGAGATCGCACTGGCCGTGATGGGGCTGGACGCCACCAACCAGACGGACCTTGACCGCGTGCTCGTCGAACTGGACGGCACACCCAATAAACAACGTCTGGGCGCAAACGCGATCCTTGGTGTGTCGCTGGCAACGGCACATGCCGCGGCCAACCACTTCGGGCTTCCTCTGTACAGATATCTGGGCGGCGTGGCGGCGCGCACCCTGCCTGTGCCCATGTTCAACATCTTGAACGGCGGCAAGCACGCCGTAGACTCCACCGATTTTCAGGAGTTCATGGTCATGCCCACCGGTGCGCCCACATTTTCCGAGGCCCTGCGGTGGGGCGTGGAGGTGTACCATGCCCTGAAGAGCACCCTCCACGATAAGGGCTACTCCACCGGCATTGGTGACGAGGGTGGGTTCGCCCCCTCGCTCAAGAGCAACGAGGAAGCTGTGGAGGTCATCATTGATGCTATTCATCGCGCCGGTTTTGAGGAAGGCCGGCACATCCATCTGGCCCTCGACCCTGCCACGACCGAATTGTACGAGGGCGGCCATTACCATCTGGCAAAAGAGGGCCGCAGGCTGACCTCTGAGCAGATGGTGGCCTTCTGGGAGGAGTGGGTGCGCAAATACCCCATTATTTCGATCGAGGACGGCATGGCCGAGGACGACTGGGAAGGGTGGCGGCTTCTGAACCAGCGGCTGGGGCGGCGAGTGCAGTTGGTGGGAGACGACCTGCTGGTCACCAACACCCAGCGCATACAGCGGGCCATAGAGGAGGGTGCATGTAATTCCCTGCTCACCAAGGTGAACCAGATTGGCACCCTTTCGGAAGCCATCGAGGCAGTGAGCGCTGCTCGCCGTGCCGGTTGGACCGCGATAATATCGCATCGCTCAGGCGAAACCGAGGATACCACCATAGCCGATCTGGCGGTGGCCCTCAATTGTGGGCAGATAAAGACGGGTGCCCCCGCCAGAGGGGAGCGCACCGTCAAATACAACCGACTGTTGCAGATCGAGGCACAACTGGGCGAGGGCGCACTCTATCCGGGTTATGGCGCGTTCTATAATTTGAGGGCCTAGCGCATGTTCATGCGTGATGTTGGGGAAAGGGGGAGGGCCGGGTAGGGCTTCGTCCCCCCACACCCCTCCTCCCATTGCACAAAGTGCTACTTCATAGCACTGGGCCGAGTAATACCAGATGGACACGTTGGTTGGCCGCCGGCTAGGCAAATATCAGATCGAGTCGCTCGTTGGCAGGGGCGGCATGGCCACCGTGTACCGCGCCCATGACACCGTGCTCAATCGGTCGGTTGCCATTAAGGTGCTGGACCCCGCTCTCGCGATAGACCCCAAAGCAGTGGAGCGCTTCAGGCGCGAGGCCGTCACCGCCGCGAATCTGGAGCACCCATCCATTGTGCGGGTGTACGATGTGCAGCAAGAGGGGAACCTGCACTATATCGCCATGCGCTATGTGCATGGCACCACCCTGCGCGAGATCCTGAGGGACAACGGCCCGCTCCCCCTCGATGCCATACTCACCATAATACGCCCAGTAGCCGAGGCGCTGCATTACGCCCACCGCCACGGGGTGATACATCGGGATGTCAAACCCGGTAACATCTTGGTGGAACCGGACGGCAGTGTGTTGCTCACCGACTTCGGCATCGCGCGCGCCGCCGACGGCTCGCAGTCCGGGCTGACGGCCACCGGCAACGTGATGGGTACTGCCGACTACCTTGCTCCTGAGCAGATCAGTGGGCGGCCCGCCGACCCCCGCTCGGATATCTATTCGCTGGGCATCGTGTTGTACGAGATGCTCACGGGGGTAACCCCGTTCGCCGGTGAGAATACCGCCACCATCCTGTACAAACAGGTGTATGAGAACCCGCCCCCGCTGCGGGCGATCAACCCGCGCTTGCCAGTAGAGCTACAACCTATCATAGACCGCGCCCTCGCCAAGAACCCGAACTTGCGCTACCCGGATGCACTGGAACTGGCCCGAGACCTCGAGGAAGTGGCCCGCTGGTTGCCGGCCGGCTCGCCGTGGCTTGCCCGGCCACAACCTCCCGGGCCGGCACCGGCCCACGACGGTCCCCGGCGTGGCAGCCAGCCCCACAGCCAGCCCTACGTGGTGCAGACCTCTCGTCATCAAGGGCCGGCAGTGGTGCGAACGGGCACCGGCCCCAGCCCTTATATCGATCAGGTATACAGCGAGTCGGCGCCCCACCCGCTGCCGGTAGTGGTCGCCCCCCCGCGTGCCGGCCGGCGCACCATGATGCTCATCTTCGCTCTGCTCACGCTGGCGACAGGCACCTTGGTGCTGGCGATAGCCTCTGGGTTGGTGGCCGTGCCGGGCGGTGAGGGCGTGGTGTTCAACAGGTTTCAGGCCCCCGGCCGGCCTGTGTATACAGGGCCAACCCGGCAGGGCAATGGCCAAGATATCCATGTGCCTAAAGCGCTTGTGCCCCCAGCCATTGACGGCGACTTGACCGACTGGGAAGGCGCTTCCCCCGGACCCTTCCCCGCTCCCCACGTCACCGAAATCAGGCAGGGTGTGAAATATGAGGGGGCCAACGACTTGAGCGCCGAGTTCTATTTCGCGTGGGACGATAACAACTTCTACGTTGCCGCCGTGATCACCGACGACGTGCATGTGCAATTCGCCCGCACCCGCGGCTATGACCTGTACAAAGGGGACGATGTGGAGCTGTGGTTCGACACCGATCTGGCGGGAGATTTCGCTTCGCGCGAAGGCAATGCAGACGACTTCCAACTGGGGATGTCGCCCGGCGACTTCGGAGCACTGGGGCCGGAGGCCGTGTTCTGGCGGCCCAACCGGGTAGACGCTCGCAATAAAATGGTAGACGTGGCAGCGCGACGCCGGGCCAATAACAACGGCTACACGCTGGAAGCGCGCGTCCCGTGGGCCGCCTTCGGCGAATTCCGGCCCCAGCCCGGACAGGCCATAGGCTTCGCGGCTTCCGCAGGCGATAACGACCGGGTGGGCGAGGCCGTGCAAGAGGTCATGATCTCCACCACGCCAAACCTCGTGTGGAACCGACCTGCTACGTTTGGCAACCTGTTCTTCTAGCCGCAGGGCGCCGGGTTGTCCCCTGCATACCCTTGTGGTTGTGGTATAATCCCTCTGATGCTTTTTGCTGTGTTCGATGCGATACGGTGTGTGCGCTGTTTCACAGCACGAGGTATGCAACAGACAACAGATTGGGCCGGGTACAGGGAGGGCAAGACCCTCCCCGTAACACTTGCCCGCTAACCCCGCCCCTTGATGCGAGAGGGGCTACATTACGCAATATTTTCCCTGAGCGTGCGTTAGGAGGGAACAGGAAAGCGACCCTATGGCAGCCGGTGACACGACTGTTAGCCCGGATGGCAGGCGAAAGCCGAGCATATCGGTGTTCTTCCCGGCGTACAATGATGCGGGCACCATTGCCTCTATGGTGCTGGCCGCCCTGCGCACCTGCGCCGAGCTCACAGATGACTATGAAGTGATAGTGGTGGAGAACGGCAGTAGCGACTATACCGTGGAGGTGCTGGAAGACCTCGCCGCCCATCACGAGAAGTTGCGGGTGCTCACCTTCCGCCAACCCCTTGGCTATGGTGGGGCATTGCGCGTGGGCTTCGAGGCCGCCACTAAGGAATTGGTGTTTTACACCGATGGTGATGCCCAGTACGACCCGCACGAGCTGGCTCTGCTCTTGCCCGCCATGCGCCCGGAGGTGGACATCGTGCAGGGGTACAAAATCTCGCGCCACGACCCGTTCTTGCGCGTGGTAATAGGCAAATTGTACCACTGGGGGGTCAAACTGGCATTCGGCCTGCCGGTGCGCGACACCGACTGCGACTTCCGCTTGATACGCAAGTCGGCCTTGAAGCGGTTCGACCTGCGGTCTAAGAGTGGGGCCATCACGGTAGAGTTGGTCAAGAAGCTGCACCTTTCCGGCGCGGTGTTCGCCGAGGTACCGGTGCATCACTACCACCGTGCCTATGGCAAGAGCCAGTTCTTCAACTTCAGGCGCATCTGGGCCACTGCTATGCAGTTGCTGGACCTGTGGGTAGAGCTGGTGCTCGTGCCCAAAATCACCGGACGTAAGCCGGTCAAAAGCGTCAAGCCACGGGTGAAACTGCCTGTGGTCAATCCATCGCTGGCCTACGGCACCGCAGCGCAAGCCCGTGCCCTGCAAGAGGCGCGCCGTGCCACCGGCCCGCTGAGGGGTGACGCGACCCTTGGTGCTCGGTTGCCGGCTCAGCCCCCGGCACCGGCACACAGCCCCGAAAATGGAGGTCAAGAGTGAGGCCGGGCTGGCACTGGACCGATGGCGTGCTGGCCGACCCCCCGCCCCCCGAAGACAATCCGCGCCCCATCGCCGACTACGAGCGCGTATACGAGGGCAAGCGGGTGATGATCACCGGCGGGTTGGGCTTCATCGGCTCCAATCTGGCCCGGCGGCTGGTGCAGGTGGGTGCGGACGTGCTCTTGGTCGACTCGCTCATCCCGCAGTACGGGGGCAACAAGCGCAATATCGCGGGCATACAGCACCAAGTGCGCGTGAACATCGCCGATATCCGCACCCGCCCCACCATGAACTTTCTGGTGCAGGAGCAAGACTATATCTTCAACCTTGCCGGTCAGGTCAGCCACCTTGATTCGATGACCGACCCGTTCACCGACCTTGAGATCAACTGCCGCAGTCAGCTCTCCATCCTAGAAGCATGCCGCCACAACAACCCCCACGTTAAGATAGTGTTCGCGGGCACGCGCCAGCAGTATGGCAAGCCCGACTACCTGCCCATAGACGAGCGGCACCTGATGCACCCCACTGACGTAAACGGCATCAATAAGATGGCCGGCGAGTGGTACCACATCCTGTACAACAACGTGTACGGCATACGCGCCGCTTCCCTGCGCCTCACCAACACTTATGGTCCACGTCAGTACGTTAAAGATGCACGCATGGGCTTCATCGGCTGGTTCATCCGTCGGGCGGTGCTGGGTGAGGAGATCACCATCTACGGCGATGGCTCGCAACTGCGCGACTTCAACTATGTGGACGACGTAGTGGACGCCTTCCTCCGCGTGGGGGCCAGCGAGGAGGCCAACGGTCAGGTGTACAATCTGGGCGGCCCGCCCATCAGCCTGCTGGAGCTGACAAAACTGCTCATCAACATCACCGGCAGAGGCTCCTACAGGCTGGTGCCTTGGCCCCCTGAGCGCAAGGTCATAGACATCGGCAGTGTATATTCGTCCTATCAGAAGATCAAAGATGCGCTGGGCTGGGAGCCAAAGGTGAGCCTCGAAGAGGGCTTGCGCCGCACCGTGCGCTTCTACGAGCACGAGGGTAAATATTACTGGTAAGGCCCCGGCTTCATCAGCGCTTTACCGGGACATCAGGAGTTGTAATAGTGCTTATCCCACAGGATGCCGCCGACCGCTTCATCCAGCTTTACCTCAAATTGATGTATTATGCCGGATGCGAGCGCGGGGTACTGCCCGCGAGCATGTCGCCGGACGAGTTCATGGACACATCCATGGCGATGAAGGGCCGGTGCAGGGACGCTATCTATGAGCCATCGCCCATGTTCGAGCAATTCCTCCAAGCCAACGGTTCGGGCCTGTCCGACGAAGAGCGGGCACTGGTGAGCATGTGGGCGCGTCACCATGTGCGGGGCATGCTGGTCATCCTCATGCACCGCAAAGAGCATACCGTCTTTCTGGATACGCAATTGCCTGCCCGCGCTTATGGAGCGCTGGGCCTGACCAGCGAACTTAGCAAGATGTTCCCCAGCCAGCACCTGCCCGTACTGGTGGAGACGGTACTGCTCCCTTACGAGGGGGTGGTTGTGTGCGATGGGCTGGTTGCCCTGCACAGCATCATGATAGGGCCAAACATGACGCGCGATATGAAGGATCAGTACAGAGATTTGAAGAAGGAAGGACAGGTCATCACCACGGCGGACCAACTTATCAGCGTCACTGGCGGTTCGGGGGGTTCAACCTGCACATGATCTACATCAACGACACGCGCGCCCAATATGAAACCATCAAGCATGAACTGATGGCCGCCGTACAGGCCGTGATGGAGCGCAGTTACTTCATTCTGGGCGAGAACGTGGAAGCATTCGAGCGTGAGTTCGCCGCCTACTGTGGGGTGAAGCATGTGGTGGGTGTGGCGAGCGGCACCGATGCCATCCATCTGGCCTGCCGGGCGCTGGGCATCGGCCCCGGCGACGAGGTGCTCACCACGCCCCATACCGCCACGTTCACCGCGCTGGGCATATCGCTGGCCGGGGCCACCCCTACCTTCGCGGATATCGAACCGGACACCGGCAACATTGACCCCGCAAAGCTGGAAGCGGCCATCACCCCGCGCACCCGCGCCATCATGCCGGTGCATCTGTACGGGCAGATGGCCGACATGGACCCCATCATGGACGTGGCGCGCACACACGGCATACCGGTCATAGAGGATGCGGCGCAGGCGCACGGCGCTACCTACAGGGGCCGGCGGGCAGGCTCGATCGGCCTGCTGGGGTGTTTTTCGTTCTACCCCACCAAGAATCTG
>DAOTTC010000134.1:0-9794 GCA_034437815.1 Chloroflexia bacterium
GCGTGCTGGGGCGGGCAGGGGGGCGCTGCTGTGCGCGCTGTTGATCGTGGTGCCTTCTGCCTTGCTGGCCGTGCTCTCTACCTCCAACGTCATCTTCCAGCGATATGCGCTGTTCGCACTGCCCTTCTACTTCCTGCTCGTAGCCAATGGCATGGTATGCTTCGTTTCCATGCGCCCCGACCGCGCATCTGCGGCCAAGGTGGCGAGAGCAGTGCGTGCCGCCGGCCTCGCCCTGTGTGCGGCGGCAGGGCTTTCCGTGGCGGTGGGTGCGTGGGTGTACACCACTTCAGACCACCACAGGGGCGCGGTGGTGATAGACCGCATGGATTTCAGAAGCGCCGCCCGCTATCTGTCCGAGCACGCCTTGCCCGGCGACACCATCGTGTTCGCTGCCGCCAATCCCTCGGTGGGCGACTTCTACTGGCGGGGCAAACCCCCGGCGGCCGTGTTCGACCTGCTCGACCCAAGGCTTCTCCAGCATCGCCCTGCCGGCTCGGTGTACTGGCTCGTTGGGGACAACACCCCGATGGACATCGAGCCTAGTCTCGGCTGGTCCGAGGTCGCCTACTTCGGTCGCATCACCATCTTCCGTCAGGATGGCCCCGGCGTAGACATAGGGCGCACGCTAGCGCAGCTGGCAGACACCTTTGAGCGCCAGAATCCCCCCGGCCGACATACCGAATTCGTGGCTAACGTGTGGCGGGGTTGTGTGTATCAGGCTGATGGGCGCATCGAGCAAGCCGCCCACGCCTATCGAAAAGCAGGTACCTTCTTCCCCATCGGCGAGGAATACCTGTATACCTCGCGGGGCTGGGCCGAGCGGGGCGAGACCGGTAAAGCCCTGCGCGATGCTCTGCTGGCTAAAGGCCACGAGCCGTACCGGCCAGAGGTACATTTCTGGCTGGCAGAGCTGTTCTCGCGTATGGGTTACGCACATCTGGCGAATGATGAAGAGCGGGTAGCACAGGCCCTCTTGGCCAAAACCGGCAGGTGAAAGGCGATAGATGGCAGGGGCAAGGGCACTCCCCTGCCGGGGGTGACGCGCGATCTTGCCGCTTCACCTTTTCATGGCAATTGGGGCACCAGAGCGCGAGGCGCATGGGTTGTCGTAGGTGCTTGCTTCGGTGAATTCGTGGCCGAACCTGTGCCCTTCGCCCATGATGAGCGGCTCCAACGACCCATCTTTGCTCCCGGCGTAGAGCCTGTCGCCGGTTCCGCTCACTTTCGGCATCTTCTCAAGAATAGGCTGGCTCCACAGGGACAGCCCGCTGTGCGTGGCCCGATGCTCCAAAGGACGGTCCTTGCCGGCATTAGGGACCATGTGCGGGCTGTGCTGAGCTATGCTCGGTATGGAAACGAAGCCGGGTAGGATAAGCATCAAAAATACGATCGCATAAGGCCACCATACTCTGGAATCTGCTCTGACCGACATAATATCCCTCCTAGTGCTACTTCATGGCACTTTGTGTGCAATAAAGGCGGGAGGGGTTTGGGGAGGCTTGGCCCTCCCCGGCCCTCCTCTTTCTCCCAACATCTTGCATGAATATGCACTATGGTGTTGTGCGTTAGTTATGCGATGCATGACAAACGCTAGAAGGGCTATAACCGACGCCAAGCTATATTACGCGGGGCGTTACAGTCAGCGTGTGGGGTAGCACATCCTGCTATAGCGTGGACAGCAAGTGCATTTGCTTGCGTTTTCGTATAATGGGCACGTGGATATAGATGCCGATTCGGTAAGAATAGCTTGCCCTGCGTGCGGGGCGAGGTTGGCGGTGATGCCCCGCGTCAAATATCTGGCGTGCGCTCGATGTGGCAGCGAATATCTGGTGCAGCGCAGGGGCAGTGCCATAGGGCTGGAGCCTTTCGTGCCCGAACAGTTCGAGATCAGCCAGCAGATTGCCGAGGTCGAGCGCGAGCAGGGCGAAGGTTGCAGTAACGTATTCTTCTGGATATTCGTGGTGGTGGGTGTGTTCTTCTGCGTGGGCGGCTATCTGAGCCGCACCCTGTTCAACACTAACCTGCCCCTTGTGATCGGCTGGGTGGTGTCCATGCTGGCCCTCAGCGTGGGCGCTGTGGTTATGCTCAGGATGCTCAATGCCCGCCGCGCCGAGCGGGTGAAGCTGGAGGCAAGGCGTCAGCGGCTCTACGAACAGCAGTACCGCCCGGGTGATGACGAAAGCACAGCACAGGACAGCCTGAGGTCAGCGCCGGGCAAAGCCCGACCCGACGGAACGCACAGCCCCTGAAGCACAAGGGCTGTGCGCTGGGTGGTGGAGCCGGGTACCCCGGCCTGAGGGGTGAGAAAAGCATTGGGTAGCCTACGCGGTATACGGAGCTCAGGCGTCTCCGCTCGCGCTCCATGTAGGCCAACTTTTTGCACCTCGTACCCAGACCCTAACCTTTGACCTCCATGGCCGAGGCGAGGTCGCGTATCAGGTCTTCGGCGGTTTCGATGCCCACGCTCAGGCGGATCAGGTTGTCGGGCACCTGCAAGGGCGAACCGGCCACGCTGGCGTGGGTCATCACCCCCGGGTGCTCGATGAGCGACTCCACTCCACCGAGGCTTTCGGCGAGGGCAAACAGGCGGGTGCGCTCAACGATGCGGCGGGCTTGTTCGATACCGCCCTTCACCTCGAACGAAATCATGCCCCCGAAGTTGCGCATCTGCCTGCCGGCCAGATCGTGCTGTGGGTGCGAGGGCAGGCCCGGATAGCGCACCCGCTCTACCACCGGGTGCTGCTCCAGAAAGCGGGCCACCTGCATGGCGTTGGTCTCGTGGGCACGCATGCGCACGGCCAGCGTCTTGATGCCCCTGAGCACCAGAAAGCAGTCCAGCGGCCCCGGCACCGCGCCCACTGCGTTCTGAAGGAACTTGAGCCGCTCGTACATCTCATCGTCTGACAGCACCAGCACCCCGCCCACCACGTCGCTGTGCCCGCCCAGATACTTGGTCGTACTGTGCACCACCACATCGGCCCCCAGCGTCAGCGGCTGTTGACCGTAGGGCGAGGCGAAGGTGTTGTCCACGATCACCCTCGCGCCGTGCTCTCTGGCTATGGACGACACCGCCGCGATGTCCACCAACTTCATCAGCGGGTTAGAAGGGGTTTCGATCCAGATAGCCTTTGTGTTGTCGCGCAAATGCTCGCGCACCGAGTCGGCATCAGTCATGTCAACGTACGAGAATTGCAGGCCGTAGGGTTTGAGCACCCGCTCGAACAGGCGGTAGGTACCGCCGTACACATCGTCGGCCACGAGGATGTGGTCGCCGGGCGAGAACAGGTACATGAGGGTGGTCTCGGCGGCCATGCCCGAAGCGAAGGCCAGTCCATATTTGCCCTCTTCCAGCGAAGCCACGCACTGCTCCAGCGCGGTGCGTGTGGGGTTACCAGTGCGCGAATATTCGTAGCCTTTGTGCCTGCCCAGCCCTTCCTGAACGTAGGTGGAGGTGAGGTATACGGGCACGTTCACCGCGCCCGTGGCCGGGTCGGGCGGCTGGCCGGCGTGGATGGCGCGCGTCTCGAAGCCATAACGAGGCTCGGTGGTGTTGGCATTTTCGTGTGAGCTGTGGTCCATGTCGCCTGCCTTATCCCCCCATTGAGGTCTGCGCCCATTGTATGGGGGAAGTGGGCAGGTGTCAACCCGCTCTGCGTGCAACGGAGGATGAAAGGGGGGGTGTGTGGAGGGCGAAGTCTTCCGGCGCCTTGCATGAATATGCTTGAAGTATGGTCAGAGCAACCACCAAGACACGACACCAAGGGCCACCAAGAGCGCTATTGGAGCGTGAAGGGCGGGGGCTAGCCCTAGCTCTTGATGAACCCGCCCACGTACCACAGGTGGTACACCAACCCGCCTCGGTACTTAATGGTCTCTTCGCCTATGAACTCGGCCAGATGACCCAGAGGGTGATTGATGTATTCGAAGCCGTAGTACTCGTACTTGAGGGGTCCACGGAAGGGCAGCTCTTCGCTCACCTGCCCCAGCGCGGCCCGCAACACCGCGTATATCCACTGGGGTTGCAGGTCCCACATATAATGGTTGACCAACCCGCCCGAATAGCCCATGCCCCATATGGGCTGGCCGTTGTAGTGCACCGTCTCCTGACCTGAGAAGCGCTCCAGCCCGTAATACACGTTTCTGTACACATACAGGCCCTTCGAATAGCCCAGTTGCAGGGCACCGGGCATCAGGCCGGGGCCGGATCCGTCTGGGTGGTGGTTGGTGGGCAGGGCGATTGGCGTGGCATTGCGCTTTGCCTCCACCAGAAAAGAGGTGAACGCCAGCGTATCGAGCGGCATGGTCTGCCTGTCACCGATGGGAATGTTATTAATTGATGCCAATCGCCTCTACCCCCTTCATGCTCGGTAGCGCCGTACTATTGCTCGTGGTGACACCCCTGTTTGCACCATGCCACTGCCACTGCGGTCGGGCTATCAAGCACAGCACCAGCATGGCCGCCGACTGCACCACCGCCGGGAACTCTCTGTGGGTGGCGGTTTGCAACAGCAGCACGACCCATGGCAGCACGGCCAGCCACACATATAATGCCAGCCATATATGTCTGCGGGCACGGGTATGGACCGGGCTTTCTGTCGGTTGGGCCTGTCCGGGCAGGCCCGTGCCTGCGATCAGCACCATCGCCGAGAATAATTGCAGTGTAAACTCATAGCCCAACATATAGGGGCTGATCAGGCTGTTGATGCACAACGTGATGGGCAGGCTCATCGGCACGGGCGATGATCTGTCTTTCAGCAGGTCGTTCAGCCATGGGCGTACCAGCATGGAGACACACAGCGCCGACAGCAGTAAGGCCACCCATTGCCATGGTGCATCGGGGTTTTCGCCCAGCCAGTGATAGCTCAGCCCCCATACCGAGGCCGACACCTCCATCTGGCTGGTGGCCTGCCCGCCGAACACTATCATCAGCCAGTGGCGCAGTGAATCGGGGTAGAAGACCGCGGGCACACACAACAGCAGGGCCAGCCATGCCGTAGCCGAAGCCGGAATGGCCCACCGGCCCCTGCTGAGCGCCCACAGCCCTACTAGCACCACGACCAGCCCCACCACTTGGGGCTTGGTGGCCAGCACCGCCAGCGCCAGCCCTGACAGCACATCGCCCCACAGCTTCCTGCGCCTGCCCATCGCCTGATGCCCCCCGGAAGCCACCAACCAGCCCCAGATAGTGGCCAGCAGGGCAAACTCGATCATGGCGAACTGGCCTATGAACAGGCTCAGGAAGCTCCCCCTGTACATCACGCTCAACAGCACGGTCACTGCCACCGCCACCAGCGCCATCAGTCGCCCCGAACCGAACTCCGGGTTGCTGGCCTTCAGCACCCTGCCCACGCTCCACACCAGCAACAGCAGGCTGACCGCGCGCCATACCGCCGTGGCTACCTTCAGAGGCATGAGCGCAAAGGGCGTGAGGGCCAGCGCCACCCATATGGGGTAGATGGAATGGTACTCCAGCCCGCTGTTGAAAATCGGGAACAGCGGGCTGTACTCTCCCAGCGCCCTGTACACGCTGACGCGGTCGGGGAAATAGGGATCCACTCCGTCCAGCACCAGTCGGGCCGGCAGCCACACGTTCTGGGTGAAGTCGTTGTGCACGGTTGTGTCTGCGCCCCACAGTACGCAAACCCACAGCACCACAACCAGCCCTGCCCCCCACAGCAGAGCGCGAACGAGTCTCTTGCCCCACGCGCAGGACCACAGGGCGGCCACCGACACCGACCCGGATCGCCCCCCTATCGCGGCCCTGTTTGAAACCATATGTACAGGCAGATCAAAACCTCCCGGCTGGTTCGCAGGCATCTCTTATCTGGTCATCTGAGTATAGCACCGGCCATCCGGCCCTGTAAATAACCCATGTGGTATATATCATCATAGCCAAAATGGGGAGTAGGACCGCACCCCGGCGATTCCTCTGTTGGCCCGTGACGCAGCGCGGGTGTCCGCTAAGGGGTTGACAGGGGACTTAGTCCCCTGTCCGGGGGCGCGGGGGTGCCCCTCAGCCCTTTACTTTTCCATATTGGAGGGGCTTGGCCCCCGATGCTTGGTGGAGTTACGGAGTGGTGCCACCTTGACATCAACACATAAACAGGTTATTATATAAAGCGTCATTTATGCAACCGGCGGCACACGGGCACGCCGGCGACCCGTCGTGACCCATGCAAGGTCATGGCCGGGCAAAGGGGATGGGAGCGGGTGTGGTTCGACCGCGCAGGCATCTCGGAACCGTAGTCGGCATCGCCCGTCAAGAAGTGGGAGAAGCACAGCTTGGAACAGGGCATAAAATCTTTGGGCGATTTCGCCGCAGAGCGAGGGCTGGACCTCGACTTCGCCAGAGACAAGGAGAGGGAGCCGCGAGGCCTGCTCGGCGAGCGCGTGCCTCCTGTGCTTACACAGGAGCAAGCCTCTGCCATGCACGCCCTCAAACCCTTTCTCAAGGCTATAAGCGATGTCAACAGGCTGGCTATCTTGCAAGAGTTGGCCCGTGAAGGCGCAGGCGGCCTCAGCGTGCTCGACCTCTCCCACCGGCTTATGCTCAGTCAGCCCCTCACCTCGTGGCATCTGCTCATCCTCAAGCGCGCTCGTCTGGTCACCTCCACCCAGTTGGGCCGCCAGCGCATCTACCACCTCAACCATTCAAAATTACAGGAGTACCGCGAGTTGTTCAACAGGGTGCTGGAACTGTGAGCAGGCCGGGGCATGGTGTCAGGTAATGCGTAATACCAGTTATCCGAGCAAAGGCGATAAAAGGGGTGCAGGCGTAGGGGCAGGCCCCCGTGCCTGCCCCGTTCTAACCACCGTGCGCAGGCGTAGGGGCAGGCCCCCGTGCCTGCCCCGTTTGCAGGCCCCCGTGCCTGCCCCATTGGCAGGCCCCCGTGCCTGCCCCGTTTGCAGGCCCCACGGGGTTGTAGGGGGCTATGGAGAATTGGTATAAGCAGTGAGGCATAATGCAAAACAAGAACGCAAAAAAGCAAAGGAGACCAGATTTCCAATGGCAGACAAAAAGATTCGGGTTGCGATCATAGGTGTGGGAAACTGTGCATCTTCGCTGGTGCAGGGAGTGCAGTATTACCGCGATGCCCCGGACGACCAGTTTATTCCGGGGTTGATGCACACCCGCCTCGGTGGTTATCACATCCGCGACATCGAGTTCACAGCGGCTTTCGACATTGACAAGAACAAAGTGGGCAAGGACCTGTCCGAGGCGATCTTTACGCGCCCCAACAACACCATTAAGTTCAGCGACGTGCCCCATCTGAACGTGCCGGTATATCGCGGCATGACCCACGACGGTTTGGGCCAATACCTATCTAGGGTGATAGAGAAGGCCCCCGGCTCCACCGCCGATATCGTCAAAATCCTTCAGGATACGGGCACCGACATGGTCATCAACTACCTGCCGGTGGGCAGTGAGATGGCTACCAAGTGGTACGTCGAACAGGCAATCGAGGCGGGCGTGGGCTTTATCAACTGCATCCCGGTGTTCATCGCCCGCGAGGAATACTGGCGCAAACGATTCGAGAAGGCCGGCCTGCCCATCATCGGCGACGACATCAAGAGTCAGGTGGGCGCTACCATCACCCACCGTGTGCTCACCCGCCTGTTCCGCGATCGGGGCGTGCGCATAGACCGCACTTACCAACTCAACTTCGGCGGTAATATGGACTTCTACAATATGCTGGAGCGCTCGCGCCTCGAATCTAAGAAGATCAGCAAGACCAACGCTGTCACCTCACAGCTCGACTACGAATTGGGAGAGGACAATGTGCACGTCGGCCCCAGCGACTATGTGCCGTGGCTCGAAGACCGCAAGTGGTGCCACATCCGCATCGAAGGCACCACCTTTGGAGACGTGCCCATCAACATGGAACTCAAGCTGGAGGTGTGGGATTCGCCCAACTCGGCGGGTGTGGTGATTGACGCCATACGGTGCCTCAAGTTGGCGCTGGACAACGGCGTCAGCGGCGCGCTGGAAGCCCCCTCGGCCTACTTCATGAAAAGCCCACCCGTGCAAATGACCGATGACGACGCCCGCGACCGCGTAGAAGAGTTCATCGCCCGCTATTCGCGCAAACCGTCTGCCACGGCGGCCCCCACCGAGGGCAAGCCCCAGACCGCCCCCGCAGCTGAGGCCGCGCCCAGCGCCGATGCCGTGGCCGTGTCGCCTAACGGGCGAAAGTCCTAAGGGCTATACCGTAAGAAAGTACCAATGGAAACGGACGCGCTTTGCGCCCGTTTCCACTATAATCATGTAGGGTGTAATGCCAATTATCCAAGCAAGGGCGATAAATACCGGGGGTGCAGGGGCACTCCCCTGACGGGGGTTATGGGGGTACAAGTGTCCCCCAGTCCCCTACTCGTCTCCTCCCCATAATTTATAGCCTTGCTATGGAGAATTGGTGTAAGAGCCGATGGCGCGCTGTTGGCTGTGCACGCGTGGGGCCAGATATGCACATCATAGCTTCGCTTATCACGGATATCAAAGGGTAGAAAGGAGAAATGCCGGGCATGGTCAACCTCGTCAAAAAGGCGTGGAAGCACATATGGACCGGGATAAAATACTGGAGCTTCAGGCTGGTTAGCTACCTGTCGGGCAAAGTGCCGGTGCGTTTTGCCTACTGGATCGGCGCGGCCATAGGTGATGTGGTCTACTACACGTGGAAACAGCACTCGGCCAATGCGGTCAGCAATATGCGCAGGGTGCTCGGTGACACAGCCGACTGGAAGCTGGTGAAGGAAACCGCCCGCGACTCCTTCCGCAACTACGCGAAGACCGTGGTGGATTTCCTTCGCCTGCCCTACTTGCAGAAGGACGACCTCCATAAGGCGGTACCGTCACCTCAGGGGTGGGACAATCTAGATAAGGCGCTCAGCAGAGGCAAAGGCGTGCTGGTGGTCAGTGCCCATTTCGGCAACTGGGACCTTGCGGGTGCTTTGCTGGGCACTTATGGCCTGCCCCTGCACGCCGTCGCCGATAGCTTCGAGCCCAAGAAGATGGACGAGCGCATAAGGCATACCCGTCAGAGGTACGGGGTTAACATTATCAAAATAGAAGCCGGTTCCCTCAAGCAGATCTTCAGCGCCCTCAAGCGTAACGAGATAGTGGTGCTGGTGGTTGATCGGCCCCATACCCCCAAGGAAGGCGTGCCGGTGCAGTTCTTCGGCGAGACCGCCTACTTGCCACCCGGTCCCGCCGCCATTGCCCTCAAGACTGGAGCCGCCATCTTGGTCGGGTATTGCGTTCGCCACCGGGGAGACAAGACCTTCCATGGCGCGTTTGAACCTCCCATCGAGTACGAGAGCTTGCTCACCGGCGACAAGGAACGGGATATTCAGATAGTGACGCAGGAGATAGTGAAGCAAATAGAGGGCATCATCCGCCGCTACCCCGACCAATGGTACATGTTCCGCCCCATGTGGCCGCGCACCGACCGCCGCGATGGAGAGACACGCCGGTGGCGCTGGCGAGGGGGCAACCGGCGTGGTACGGCGGCTTACGCCGGGCAGTAAAATCGGGCAGGGCCGCTCGCCCGATACGCGATACACGCCACTACACACAAGGGGTGTACCTACGACCTACGCGCGATTTCGTAGCCTTTCCATATGCGCAATCGGTATTGGGTGCGGCCTCTCTTCTGCTTCATCCCCGACCTGTGGCATCAATCGAGGTCGGGTTTGCGCACTATCAGCATAGCGTTGTGCCCCCCAAAGCCCATGCTGTTGGACATGGCTACACGCACCTCTGCCTTGCGTGCCTCGTTGGGCACGTAGTCCAAGTC
>DAOTTC010000135.1:0-16680 GCA_034437815.1 Chloroflexia bacterium
GACGGCGGGGGCGCACGGCATAATCGGCGGCTACCCCTGCGGCGGGCTTGGAGAGCCGTGCGATCCGCAGAGGAGGCCCTACTTCCGACCATCTAACCCCGCAACCCGGGGCCAGATAGCCAAGATCGTCTATGAGGCTGTTATACTGGGACGGTAGGGGCTGATCGGGCGGCTGCCGGCGAGGCCGTAATTCGGTATAGACAGAGGCAATGGCGATCGCAATCGTCGGGGTTTGCGCGGCTTGCCTGCCATTCAGTCCTGTGTTACACTTCCTTTGACACGCGTGATAAACGCCAGCACGCGTGAAGCAAACGGGAGACCGCCGGCTTGCTGTACGAAGTAGCTGATACTTTGCAGTCGTGGGGCATCGGCCTGCTCTTCTACCCGGGGTTGGTGTTCGCCATGGCCGTGTGGCTGGCGGGCGAATGGATGGTGGACAGCCTGCGCCCCATGCTCACCCCCCGCCTATACCGCATACCCACTCGCCACCGCCACTTCCTCCAACCTCTGTACGACTTCTTCAAGTTGGCGGGCAGGCGACGGGCCACCCCGGACCAAACGTGGAGCACAGACGCCCGACCGAACCACGCATTGACTGGCCTGCCCGCAAACGCCTTACAGTTTGCGTGCGTGCTGGCACCCTTGCTAGCTCTTGCCCTACTACCCTTGCCGGGCAGTGCCGCAACCCCCGAGCTCGGCGGCGCAGGGGACCTCATCACCGTGCTGGCTCTGCTGGTTGCACAGCCGCTGGCCGTTGCCCTCACCCATATGAGCCACGGGGGTTTGCCCATGCTGAGGGGCGCGCAAGACATCGGGCGTCTGTTGACCGGTCTGGTGCCTGCGCTGGTGGCGGTGGGCGCGCTGGCCGAGGCCTCTTTCAGCAGGTCGCTGTTGCCGGCTGAGCTCACCGCAGCGCCTCAAACCCCTACGCAAACACTGGTGCGCCTGCTGGCCGCAGCTGTGCTCCTGCTAAGCCTGCCGTGGTGGGTAGGCAGAAGCACGGTGGCGAGCGCGTTCATGGGTGCTGGCGACACTGGCGCGGGTGCATATCTGGGCATGCGCTTGCAGGCTGTGGCGCTAGCCGCTGTTTGGTCACTCCTCGTGTTGCCCACCCCCGGTGAGCTTGCATGGGCGCTAGCCGTGACCGTCGGCGGCACGTTGTTCGCCTTCACCACCATGAGGCTGGTGTCAGAGCGGGTGGAGGCAGCCCGCAGAGAGAGGGACGCGGCAAACCTCACATGGGCTACGGCCTTGCCAGTGGCACTGCTGGCCTTGGGGTTGGCGATATGGCCGGGTGTCTAAACCGGGTGAGAATGAGAAGCAGAATGTCAGGATGGATAAGCACTTGCGTATTGCGGTAACCGGCACAAGGGGCACCCTTGGTAGTGCGCTGACCCGCCACATACAGGCGGCGGGCCATACCCTGCTAGCCCTCAACCGCCCCGCGCACGATATCACCAATCCACGCTCCATCATGTCGGCGATCTTTGACATGCGCCCCGATGTGGTGATTCACTCGGCGGCCTACACCAACGTGGATGGGGCCGAAAGCGAGCCCGAGGTGGCTTTCGCCGTCAACGCTCTGGGCACGCGCAACGTGGCCCTTGCCTGCGCGGCAACAGGTGCGCCCATGGTGTATATAAGCACCAACATGGTGTTCTTCGATGAAGCCCGCCATACCCCCTATCTGGAGTTCGAAACCCCCTGTCCCAAGGGGGTGTACGCCACGTCCAAGCGGGCAGGCGAGATGTACGTGGAGCATCTGCTGACCCAGTTTTACATCGTGCGGGTGTCGTGGCTGTACGGCAGGGAAGGCGACAGCTTCGTTCACAAAATCGTGCGGGCCGCCGATTCCAGAGGGGCGCTCAAGGTTGTGGCCGACGAAATCGCCACCCCCACCTACGCCGAGGACCTAGCTCAGGCCCTGCTTAAACTGATACGGACCGGTCTGTACGGGTGGTATCATCTGGTCAACGAGGGGGAATGCTCTCGCTATGAATACGCAGTGCAGATAATGCGCCTGACCGGCAGACAACACATCCCCATCGCCCCCACAATGCTGGCCGATTACGTGCGCCCCGCACCTACCCCACCCTACTCGACTCTGAAGAATTTCGTGGGCGCTCAGGCGGGCATAGTGCTCCGCCCGTGGCAGGAGGCGCTGGCCGACTACCTGTCGAGCGTGAAAGGCGTGGGCACCCCTACGCCGAGCGCTGACAGACCATGACAAGGCATGACTGCACCCGCGCCATCACTCACCCATCCCCTGTCGGTCATCATCCCCACGCACAATGGCGCTCAGTACTTGCGCGAGTGCCTGCAAGCGCTGTTCGCACAGACGCGTGGGGATTTCGAGGCCATCGTGGTGGACGATGCCTCCACCGATTCCACCGGTGAGGTGCTGGAAGGTTACCCTCAGGTTGTGAACGTGAGGCTGGAGGGCAGGCACGGGCATGGGTTCGTGGCCGCCGTGAATGCGGGACTGGCGCGGGCACGGGGCGAGATTATCGTACTGCTCAACAACGATGCCGTGCCCGAACCACGCTGGCTGGAAGAGTTGATGAAGGCGCTGGAGCGCAACCCATGGGCGGGCATGGCCGCCAGCAGGCTCATGCTGTACGATCGGCCCGACGTGTTCCATTCGGCGGGCGACTATTACGGGCCGAACGGCCTGCCCGACAGCCGAGGGGTGTGGCAGCGCGACTCCGGACAGTACGACCGCGAGGAAGAGGTGTTCGGGCCATGCGCCGCCGCCGCTGCGTACAGGCGAGCAGTGCTGGTCGACGTAGCGCGGTGCGGTGGCACTCAGCCTCCGGGCCATGTGCTCGACCCGCAACTGTGGATGTACTGCGAGGACGTAGACCTCAACTTGCGTGCCCGCCTGCGGGGGCACCACACGGTGTACGTGCCCACTGCCCGCGTGCGCCACCGCCTGAGCGCTACGGGTGGCGGCCCACTGGCCTCGTATTACGTGGGGCGCAACCTGATCTATCTCATAGCCAAAGACCTGCCGGGGCGGGTGATCCTTCGCAACCTGCCCTGCATGGTAAGCGCACAGTTGCGAATCGCTGTGCAGGCTGTGCGCCACATCAGGGAACCCGCCGCACGAGCGCGGTTGCGCGGCATGCTGGTGGGCCTGCTCACATGGCCGCGCGTCCTGCCGGCCCGCCGCCGCCTCATGCGCTCCGCACGACTGCACCCACACGAATTCGAGGCCATGCTCAGGCGGTTCTCCCGGCAGGCCTCGCGCCCTGACACCATTCGATAGAGACAACCGGTACCTTTAGGTTATGTGTAAAACTTGCAAAGCAATGGCGATTTTCGTATAATATATGGAGCCAAAGTGAATATACCAAGGCCTTTCCTGAGCTGAGAGCGCACGGCCCACCCATGGTCGTGGTCTCAGTTTTTTATATCGCCGGTGGCGAACCGTCCCCGGCGCTGACATTCTGATCGCACAGGCATCCGGGAAGACGCCCGGAAGGAAGTGATTGCAAATGGTAATGGACAAACCGGTTTACCTTACACCAGAAGGCAAAGCCTCTCTCGAAGAGGAACTGAATCACCTCAAGCAGGTGCGCCGGCCTGAGGTCGCAAACCGCATTCAACAGGCTAAGATGGACGGCGATGTGAGCGAGAGCGGCGAGTATGAAGACGCCAAGAACGAGCAGGCGTGGGTCGAGGGCCGCATCCGCACCCTTGAGCACTTGATTCAGCATGCGCACATAATCAACGGCTCCGGCGGCGACACGGTAACGCTCGGCTCGCGGGTTACACTGCGCGATTCGCACGGCGACGAATACCACTGGCTGATAGTGGGTTCCGCCGAGGCCAACCCTCGCCAGTCCCGCATCTCCAACGAGTCGCCGGTGGGCCGCGCCCTGATAGGCCATCGGGCGGGAGATACGGTGCGCGTTGAAACCCCCGGCGGCATAGAAGAATTTACCATCATCAAAGTGGAATAGCGCACCACCCGACCTACGGCACCAAGCAAAGCAAAGCAGGATGGGACCGGCCGTAGGTCGGTCCCTTTTTATTGGATAATCGGCATGAGACACAGAGCACAGGAGGCACACCAACCATGATGGACCGCGAGCGATTCCTCGACGCCCTGCTATCCCTGCCGCGGCTGCTGGCCTCGCCTGCCTACCACCTGCCGCCGGTGTCGCATGACGGCAGGTGGGTGGCATGGACGTGGTTCGGGGTGGGGCCTGCCGCCGACGTATATGCCGCGCCCACCGACGGCTCGACCCCGCCTATCCGCCTGACCGATACGCCCGACAATACCATTGTGGTATCGTGGACCCCCGACGACAGGGGCGTGATTGTCTCGCAGGACCACGATGGCGACGAGCGCGCCCAACTGTTTTGGGTGGAACTCGATCGGCCCCTGCGCATGGTGCCCCTGACTGAACCCTCGCCCAACTTCTTCCTGAGGGGCGGGCAACTGCACCCCAACGGGCGCTGGCTGGTGTACGGAGCCAATTTCGACGTGTCTACAGGTGAAGAGATAGAACCTACGTGGGTATATCGGCACGACCTGCAAACCGGCGAACGCACCCCACTGGCACGACCCCTCAAAGGCGGTTACACCGTGCCCCTCTTGAACGAGCAGGGCACGCACATCCTGTACAACAGGCACGACCTGCACCCCGCCGGTCAGCAGGTGTGGATGGTAGACATCGAAGGCCAAGAGGACCGCGAGGTGCTCAATTTCGGGGCTGACGTCAAGGCGCATGCTTCATGGCTTCCTGATGGGCGGCGCGCACTGGTGCTGGCCGAGGCTCCGGCCCGCACCCACGTTAGGCTGGGCGTGTGGGACCGCATGACGGGCGACATACGCTGGCTGATTGACGACCCCACCCGCACCATAGAGACTGCCTACTTCCCGCGGGGGGCGGGCCGGCCTGAAAACCGCCGGGCCGTAGTGATCGAGGTGCGCGAGGCCCGCGTGCGTGCGTCGCTCCTTGATGTGGACACGGGCGAAGAGATGCCCCTGCCCGATGCGCCGGGCAATGTCGTGCCGGTTGCCCCCGTGGCCGGTCGAGAGTGGGAGTGGGTGTGCCTGTACTACAGCTCTCGCCAGCCCGCCGATCTGGTGCGCGTATCTCTGGACACGGGCGGAGCACCCCTGCGCCCGGAAGCTTTTATCAGCCTGACGCGCATCTGGGAGCGCACGCCCCTGCGCCCGCACGACTTCGCACAGGCCGAGGACTTCCGGTGGCGCTCGGTGGACGGGCGCGAGATTCAGGGCTGGCTGTACCGGCCTCAGGGCGTGCCGGCAGATAAGGCAAAGGGCACCATCGTTTACGTGCACGGCGGCCCCACCTCGCACAGCGAAGACCGGCTCAACCCGCAGATCCAGTTCTTCGTGCACGAAGGCTTCAACGTGCTCGATCCCAATTACCGGGGGAGCACCGGCTTCGGGCTGGAGTTTCGTGAGGCCATCAAACAGGACGGCTGGGGCGGCCGCGAGCAGGACGATATACGCGCGGGCATCGAGGCCCTGATACGGACGGGCATCGCCGAGCCGGGCAAGGTGGGTATCACAGGCACATCCTACGGTGGGTACTCGGCGTGGTGTGCCATCACCCGCTGGCCGCCTGAGGTGCTCGCCGCGTCTGCACCCATCTGCGGCATGACCGATCTGGTGGTGGACTATCGCACCACCCGCCCCGACCTGCGCCCCTACAGCGAGGAGATGATGGGTGGCTCGCCTGAAGAGGTGCCGCACAAGTACTACGAGCGCTCGCCCATCAACTTCGTGGGCAACATCAAAGGGCGATTGCTCATCGTGCAGGGCATGAAGGACCCCAACGTCACGCCTGATAATGTGCAGGTGGTGCGCGAAGCGCTGGACCGCGCAAACGTACGCTATGAGGTGCTGGCTTTTGAGGACGAGGGCCACGGCATCGTGCGCCCGGAAAACCAGCGCACTCTGTACCTGCGGTTGGCCGACTTTTTTGAGACGGCTTTCAGCACGAGGTGACAAGCTAATACCAAGTACCTGTGAGAGGGTTGCAAAAGCAAGGAGGTGCAGGGGCGCTCCTCTGCCTGCGGGTACCCTGTGGGTGCGGGGGTCTGGGGTGTCTCCCAGACCCCCACTTGTCTTCTCTCCACAATATTTATCGCCTTCTCGGATAATGCGAACGCAGCGCTACTTGGTGCGCGTGCGCGTAGGGGTGGCCTTGGCCTTGGTGCCAGCGGGGGGTTTGACCACAGGCGTGGGGGTTCTTGCGGGGCGGGTTCGGGGTGTTGCCTGAGTTGTGGGGGTGGCCCTGCGGGTGGTTGCGGCATCCCCCGCGAAGGCCGTGCTCGCCTGCACGCCGAAGAACTCCTCCAGCATAGGCCGGGCACGCTGCCAGTTCAGCCTCAAACCCTCGGAGCCGTCTGGAAGCGCAGTGGGTATTATCATCGAGCTGTCTATCGTATACGTGTAGATGTTAGACGATTCTATGCGGTAGCCGAGCTGAACGAAAGCGATCTGTTGCTCGAGCGGGATGTTGGTCTCCACCATCCCACCAAGTTGGTCTATGAGCATAGGGAGTTTCGGCACCAGATCGAGCGACATGGCCCGCTCACGGGCCGCCAGTATTATCTGCAACTGGCGTCTGCTGCGGGCGAAATCGTTGTCCGCGTGACGCGTGCGTGCATACCTGAGCGCCTGTTTGCCGTCCATGTACTGCCAGCCCTTATCGAAATGCACATGTATGATGCCGAAGGGGTCTCCTTCGTCGTCGCTGGGGTAGTTGTAATCGTCCATCTCGTAGGGCACGTAAATGAGCACCCCACCCAAGGTGTCGATCACACGCCGGAAGCCTTCGAAATTCACGGTGACGTAATAATCAATCGGCACATCGAAATACTGGCTGATGGTGCGCACCGCCAGCGCTTGACCGCCACCCGGTTCCCGGTAATATTCGCCGAACAGATAGGCGGCATTCACCTTATTGCGTCCATAACCGGGGATGTCCATGATCAGGTCGCGTGGGATGGTCATGATGCGCACCGTAGACGAGACGGTATCCAAGTTCACCAGCAGGATGGTATCACTGCGGGGATAGTGGTCGGGGTCGTTGGGGCGCTTATCGGTGCCGAGCACCAACACGTTGACGCGGCCCTCCGGCAGGGTATGCAACAGGTCTGGTGTAGGCGTTGGCAGTATGGCCCTGTCGGTGGTCTGCATGGTAGAGATAGCCTGCACCCCGGCTCCAGCGGTTGCGGTGGGCGTGGAGGGCAGCGGCTTGTAAATCTGCTGTTGGAACCGCACCAGTGAGTACCCAAGCCACACTGCATACCCGATCACCACCAGCACCACCAACCCCGAAGCAACCTTCAGGGCACGCACCAACTGCCGGGCAGCTCGGCGGCCATCCTTGGGCTTTGGGTTCAGACTGTGGTCGGTAGATGCAGGCGACGGGGCGGCCACCGAGCGCCGAGACCGGGTTTCGCGCACACGCCAGCGGGGCTGCCGTCTAACCACGGCATGCCCCCACAAGCGCGCTCTCATCATGCGATGTCGCTCCATGCGAAGAGGCCAGCCCTCCACGTAATTTCAGGAATATGTGGGAAGCACCGGGCGCGTCTCGCGGGACGAACACCATCGTTATTACGACAATGCCACCTCTCCACACGGCGGTGAAGGGGCATTGTCACACATACGCCTTATGCGCTGCACAACCGTGCAGCAGGCCCGCGCCGTATCAGACCCGGCGGCGGGGCAGCACCCGGCTTACCTGCCGTCCGGGGAGGCTTCGCCACAGCCGGGACCTGAGCGCCTCCCACGATTTGCGGGCTGAGATCCGTTCCGCCAGTGGGAGTTGCTCACGTCCGAACTGCTCACGCACGTAAGCACGGGCAATGGTACGTGTGAAGAGGGAGGTACCGGGCAGTTCACGTGCCAGCGCTTCGCTGAATTCATAGGGCGTCTGGTGGGGCGCGGGACCGAGCCGCAGCAGTCTGGCCCACATTGCCATCTTCTGATAGTACCAAGCCGGTCTGGCCACCTGCTGGGTCTGCTTCCACGGCCACGGCAGCAGCCACCACAGCAACACACCTGCCGCAACGAGCGCCAACAACATCAGCACCGCCCAGAAGTAATCATCGGGTGAGTCGAGGGTTATCGCCCCGCCCAAGCTGATCCTCTGCTGGCTCTCCTTGACCGCCTCTGGGTCGCGCTCGTCCTCTCGGTCCACTTGGTCGGTGGAGGCGGCAGGGGAGGGCGAGGCCACGGGGTACACGCTTTCCGGGTCGGCAACCGGCTCGCGGCCCACGACCGCCTGCGAAGGGGTAGGCTCGAATTCTATCCAGCCATAACCCGGGAAGTACACTTCGGGCCATGCGTGGGCCGCCGCCTCCTTGACCAAGAAGGTGCCGGTGGTGGGGTTGTAGTTTCCGGGGGCGTAACCGGTCGCCAGCCGCGCAGGTACGCCGAGCTGGCGCAGCATGACTATCATGGCCGTCGCATAATATTCGCAGTAACCCTGTCTGGAATGGAACAAGAACCACTCCACGCGGTCCATGTTGGAAGGGGGCTGTGTCAGGTTGGTGCTGTACTGGTAGTTGTCGCGCAGGTAGCTCTCGATGGCCTTGGCCATGTCGTAGGGGTTGGTGGCTCCAGCGGAGCTGACGATCTGGAGGGCCAGTTCACCCACCGGCCCACGCACCGTGGCCGGCACTTCGAGATATCGGTCTCTGACCCACTGTTCGTAGTTGGTACCTGCCGCCCGCAAGTCCTCTTCGCGTGCCTCCGACACTTCTGATACCACTGTATACTCGGTGCCGCGCGGCACGGGATTGACCGCGTGGATGGCCGACAGGTCGTCGTACACCGGCACCTTTCCGACCACCCTGAGGTCAACGGCAAAGTCTGGAGCAGGCCCTATGTCGGGCACGGCGGTGATGTCGCGGCGCGCCAAGGCGGCCTGCTCCTCCTTTATCTCTCGGCCCTTGCTTGTGGTGCTCAGCAGTTGGTCGGGGTCGGTTTCGGTTTGGGCACGGCCGAGTCTGGCTTCCTGACGCAGTTCGGTCTGCGCGTCGCGCAGTGCCTGCACCAACCGGCGCAGTTCCAGCGGTATCTGCCGGAAGCCGTCCGAACTGGCGTATACGGTATCGAGGTTGTACACTTCGTTTATGGGCCGCCATGACACTTCCAGCCTGCTGGGCACCGACAGGCTCACCGGGCGCAGCGAGGCGAACAGTATATCCCCTTTGGGACTGAGCACTTTGATCGTGTACGAAATGGGGCGCCGGGCGATATCCTCGGAATGCAGTGGCTGGTTCTCCATCAGCGCCAGTCGTGGGCTAAGTTCGGGGATATCGAAGGTTTCGGCGGCGGTGTTGGCCCAGCCAAAGCCGGTGTACTTGTCATAGGTGGCGGCCCGCCAGTAGCGGGCTTCCGCCGACCTAACCTCCAGCACCGGCGCATCTGACAGGTTGAGCGACCCGCCCATGGTGAACGACTTGGCAAACGAGGAATAGCCGCCGAAGCCCTGATTGCCCGGCACCTGCGACCACAGGCGGCTCATGCTGGCCTGAAAGTCCACCCAAGGCTGGTTCACACTCTGCCACATCTGATTGAGCGTGGCATTGACGTAATTGGTGGGCACGAACCACATGGCCAGCGCCAGCACCACCGACACGGCACTGCCCGCCCACAGGAAGGTCCAAGTCAGCGTGGGCGAATAGTTGATGCGCTCCACCTGCCAGCGCTCTTCCTTGACCAGCAGATTGAAGCGCACCATCAACAGCAGGGCGCTGAACATGAACACGATTATGTAGCCCTTGATGTCAACCAGCGAATACGAAAGATTGATGAGCAGGGCCACCCCATTGGGTACCAGCGCCCACCACAGCTGGCGCGACTTGAACACGAAATAGGCGCTGCTGTAGGCCAGCACCCATGCCACCACCGCCAGCGACAGGATGAACACCACCAGATCATCGCTCATGTCCTGACGGACCGCCACGGCCACCCATTCGGCAGTCCTCCTCAACAGGTCCTGCACGCGGTCCTGAATGGTCACCAGACGCGGGTCGCGCATCACGCTGGACACTGCCACCAACACGGTCACGGTGCCTATGCCTATACCCACCAGATCGAGCAGAAACCGGGGCACACCGCGCACCTTGGCGAGGATGATGCCTGAAGCAAGGCCGATGATGGTGATGGGAGTCAGGATGGTAAGCCCATCGGACCACTGGGCTTGTTGGATAGACAGGGTAACGCTGAACAACATTAGCGCCAGAAGGCCAACGGTCAGCCAGCCTTCCTGAAGTCTAAAGAATCTAGTCATGGTGGGTAAGTGTGCTTGCTAATACAGGGCGATCATGATGATAACGACTCTAGTGTATGATACGAAATTATACCTGATAAGGTTCCCTTTGCACCAGAGGCACAGGGTTCAAACCCCTGCCGTAGCGCCGCTCAACAGGGTGTGCCCCTCGCCCCCATCATCTCATGGTCTTCAGGGCGGCGGTGCCGCTGTACTGGCGGCTGAGCGACAGGTCAATGCTGTCATCGCGCTTTATCAGATAGGTGGGCACCTCGAAAGCCGACAGAGCGCTTACTACCATCAGCGAATTGCCCACACCCCCGAAGGTGGCAGGCTCTATCAGCACTGCGACTGCGGCCACGCCCTTGTAGGTCTGTGTTTGCAGGGCACGCACCCATAGCTCGTCCACGGACGGCGTAACCACCACGATAGTATCCTGTCGGGCGAACAACCTGCTTTCGGCAGTAAGCACTTCGGCCAGCGAGGTGGTGCCGCCCGCCCGCAACACGGCCAAAGCTCTGAGTATCTTCACCAGTTGTCGCCCACCCCGGTCGGCCGGCAAGGTTACTTTGTGCTGTCCCCACGCTATCAGGCCGACCGAGCGCCCCTGCTCAATGAAGTGTGCGGCCAAAGACGCCGTTGCCACAACCCCGTACTCCTCGGTGCTGGGTTCGATGGTGAGCCTTGTGCTCGCGGAGTCCTCGGCCTTGCGCTCGACGACCCATGAGCCTGACAAACCCGACCTGAGCATGGCGCCGCCTGTGGTCCTCGACCGGCCATCGGGAGCGGCCGGCCGCCCGTCTCTCGCTTCTGATGAAGACAGGGCCACGTGCACCGACCGGTCGAGGTCCAACACCAGCCATATATCAGCTGTGGGGTCTATTTCGAACTCCTTGACCATCAGCTTCTGCATACGGGCGCTGACGGGCCAGTGTATCTTGTTCATTGGGTCGCCGGGCAGATAGTCGCGTATGCCCGCCGCGTTGGGGGTTGACTGGAACGCCCGGCGTTGCGTGCTGGTGCCACCCGGCAAATCGGTGGGCGGCAGGCCAAACGACTCCAGCGGCACGGTGGGTGGGTAGACCAGCAGTTCCGACGTTGATTCGAACACCCGACTGGATTGGAACAGGCCGAACGGGTCGCCTGTGTGGATCACGGTGGGTCCAAGGCGATACAGGCCCCTGCGGACACAGCGCGTGCGCACCTGCCATCGCTTGCTCGCCCTGCCGGGCAAGGTCACTACCGCCCCCACGCGGTGGCCGGGCAGCGTAGAGCGGTCTCGCACCTCTAACCACAGCTTACGCAGCCACGAGAGGTTCCTCAGCTCTATGGTTTCCACGATGTGCTGGCCCACCTGAGCCTGAGGGGGCTTGACCTGCCTGCGCACCTGTAGCCCACGCTTGTTGAGTTGGGACCACAGAAACGCGGCCACCAGCACCCCGAACAGCACATACGACAGATAGTAGAGCAGGGGCAGACCGATAGTGAGGGCCGAGAAATATATCAGAGCCGTGAAGAAAGCCAGACGGAAAGCGTTTGCGTTGCTGGACATGGATATGTTCGCCTGTTACCTTCTGGGGGGGACGGGCAGTGTGCCCGGCACCGGCGTGTTGCGCAGGATCTCCCCTATGACCGAGCGCGTATCGGCGTTGCGGATGCGTGCCGCAGGGCTGAGTATCAGGCGATGCGCCAGCGTGGCCTCTGCCAGCGCCTTCACATCGTCAGGGATGACGTAGTCGCGCCCGGCCATAGCGGCTCTGGCCTGACATGCCACCTGAAGCGCCAGCGAGCCGCGCGGGCTGGCCCCCAGATAGATGTCTTCGTGCCTGCGGGTGGCGTCCACCAGCGCTACGATATACTCCTTGATCAGCCGGTCCACGTGCACGGTGCGGATCGCCTGCTGGGCATCCAGCAATTCGGCCACGTCCACCACCTGTTTGAGTGCTTCGAGTGGGTGGGTTTGCTGCTGGCGGTCGAGCACCTCGATCTCCTCCAACTTGCCGGGATACCCAAGCGATATGCGCACGAGAAAGCGGTCCAGTTGGGCTTCCGGCAGTGGGAACGTGCCCTCGTATTCGATAGGGTTCTGCGTCGCCAGCACCACGAACGGTCGCGGTAGGGGATAAGTTACCCCATCCACCGTCACCTGCCGCTCTTCCATGGCCTCCAGCAAAGCGGATTGCGTCTTGGGCGTGGCACGGTTGATCTCATCCGCCAACAGTATCTGCGACATGATTGGGCCGGGGCGATATTCGAATTCTCCGGTTTTCTGGTTGTAGATGGATACGCCCGTGACATCGCTGGGCAGAAGGTCGGGGGTGAATTGGATACGCTTGAACGTGCAACCGATGGAGCGGGCAATGGCTTTGGCGAGCATGGTCTTGCCCACGCCCGGCACGTCCTCCACGAGGATATGCCCCTGACAAAGCAGTGCGATCAGGGTCAGTTGCACCTCCTGATGCTTGCCCACGATCACCTGCTCCACGTTCTCAAGCAGGCGCGTAGCCAACCCGCGCACGTCTACTATGTGTACGTTATTCAGGTTGCCGGTCTGTTGGACGGTGCGATCGGTCTTCTCGAAAGTTGACATCAGTACCTCATTCTTAATGTTTAATGCCAGTTATCCAAAGAAAGGCTATAGATTGTGGAGGGAAGACGAGCAGAGGACTGGGGGACACCCTCGTACTCCCATCAGGGGAGTGCCCTTGCACCCCCACCATTGTGGGGGCACTCCCACGCCCCCGGCAGGGACACTCTCCTGCACCCTGTTATTTACCGCCTTTGCTCTGATAAGTTGCCGCTTATGTCGTGTTATTAGATTGTACCCGATTCTGGCCGCCATGACCACAACCGATGGAAACACGGGGTTCCGGCAAGGAGCGGGAATTGACAGGGAGCTGTACGATAGCCCCTGCGCGGAGGTGGGTATATACATGCCGTCTTTCCGGGCACAATTGGCACTGGCGGGTGATGAGGGAGTGGGCTTTCACACGCCCAGAGCACCCGGATCGTAAACAGGTTCAAACGAGGGTGCCTGCGGCTCGTGTAACTGCTCCTTCAGCGCCTTGCGGGCATGGTGCAACCGGGACTTGACCGTGCCGACGGGCAGGTCGAGGATGTAGGCGATTTCAGGCAGGGAGAAATCCTGAAGGTAGTGTAGGGTGATGACCACCCGATGCTTGAGGGGCAGGGAATTGATGGCCTCGCGCATCTTCTGCTGCAACTCCGCCCGCTCGGCGGCTGCTTCAGGCGAGTGGTGCGGGTCGGAAGTGTAGAAGGCCTCGGCCACTTCGTCTATCGGTTCCACATGAACGCGCCGCCGCTTCAGCACATTGCAACTCAAATTGACCGCTATGCGATGCAGCCATGGAGACAGCGAGCCATCGCCGGTGATGTGGCCGATGTTAATGTAGGTCTTATAGAAGCAATCTTGCAGGACTTCTTCAGCGGCGCCGGGGTCTCGCGTGATCGCCAGCGCTGTGCGGTATATCTGAGTCTGGTATTTGCGGAAGATAGCCTCGAACGCCGCCATGTCGCCCTGCTGTAAACGGCGCACCAACAGCGTGTCCTCGTGGATTACCTCGTCGGGGTTTGAACAACTGAGTAGAGGTTCCAAGGCGATCTCCTCTAGCTGAGCCATCACGCCTACGTCGTCAGCCACAAAGTCAGGCTCATTGTTGCCGCCGGACCGTTCGTCTTGGAGGACGCGCTTCCGCAAGGCGATCAGTTCGAAATTCGCGGGCATTGTGTTGCTTAAGCTGGGCTGAGCGCCGATACTGCTTGGCCTACGCCTGCAAACCGGTAAAACGGGTCAAACGCTACAACACAGACTCGTTGAATGCCGAGGCCATGATCGCGGAATGGGACGTTTGTCTTAGTATATCACAAATCGTTATAGGATGTAAGTACTATCGGGCGATAACTGCTCATAAGTTCTGTTCACCGCGAACCCCTCTCCCTTGGGGGAGAGGGGTTCGGGAGTGAGAGCGATTGTGATTATGTTTCGCGCTGTTCGTGCGACATAGTAGCCATGCCGGGGGCGCCTTGAAGGCCGGGGATCGGACGGGCCTCCTGCTTGGAGGCGGCCACCGCCGACTCGCGCTCTCGCTCGCGGCGCGGCGGCTCCACCAGCCGGGGCTGAGGGCGCGGGATGCCCTCGAACAGCGCTTCGAACTCTTCCTGTTCGAGGGTCTCCCTCTCTATGAGCAGTTCGCTGATCTCGATCAGTTTGTCCTTGTAGGTGGTCAGTATTTCCTTGGCCCGCTCGTAGGCTTCGTCCACCAGCGCGCGCACTTCCTTGTCGATCTCGTAAGCTATTTCGTCGGAATAGTTGCGCTGCTCGGAGATCTCGCGACCGAGGAAGATCAACTCTTCCTTGCGGCCCAACGCGATGGGGCCGAGTTTGGCGCTCATGCCATAGCGGGTGACCATCTGCCGGGCCATCTCAGTGACACGCTCGATGTCGTTGCTGGCACCGGTGGTCACCTCCTGAAAGATGATCTCTTCGGCGGCCCTCCCGCCCAGAGCAAATGCCAGATTGTCCTTGAACTGCGACTTGGTCCACATGTAGCGGTCCTCGCCGGGCAGTACCCGGGTGTAGCCGCCCATCATGCCGCGGGAGATGATGCTGATCTTATGCACCGGGTCCACGTTGGGGAGCATGCGAGCCACCAGAGCGTGACCCACCTCGTGGTAGGCGGTGATGGCCTTCTCGCGGTCCGAGATGATGCGGCTCTTGCGCTCCGGGCCGGCGATCACGCGGTCAATGGCCTCTTCCAGTTCGGCCATGGAGATGGTCTTGCGGTTGCGGCGGGCCGCAAGGATGGCCGCTTCGTTGACCAGATTCTCGATGTCCGCGCCCGAAAAGCCGGGTGTGACCTTGGCGATGGTCTCCAGATTGACGTTTTTATCGAGCGGCTTGCCCCGTGTGTGCACCTGCAAGATGGCGATGCGGCCCTTGATGTCCGGGCGGTCCAGCACCACCTGTCGGTCGAAGCGTCCGGGCCTGAGCAGGGCTGGGTCCAGCACGTCAGGCCGGTTGGTAGCCGCGATTACGATGATGTTGGTCTGCGAGTCGAACCCGTCCATCTCCACCAGAATCTGGTTGAGGGTCTGCTCGCGCTCATCATGCGAGCCGCCCAGCCCGGCGCCACGGTGACGGCCCACGGCGTCAATCTCGTCCACGAAGATGATGCAGGGGGAATTGCGCTTGGCCTGATCGAACAGGTCACGTACGCGGCTTGCGCCCACGCCCACGAACATCTCCACGAACTCAGAGCCTGAGATGGAGAAGAAGGGCACACCGGCCTCGCCTGCCACGGCACGGGCCAGCATGGTCTTGCCGGTGCCCGGTGGACCTACCAGCAGCACACCGCGCGGGATGCGCGCCCCCAGCGCATTGAACTTGTCAGGGTACTTGAGGAATTCCACCACCTCGGCCAGCTCCTGCTTGGCCTCGTCCACACCCGCCACGTCGGCGAAGGTGATGGTGGGTTTGTTGCCGGTGAACAGGCGCGCCCTCGATTTGCCGAACGACAGCGCCTGATTATTGGTGCCCTGCGCCTGCCGCATCATGAACACGAACGCGGCGATCAGCACCAGTGTGGGCAACAGGAAACCGAGCAGACCTAGGTAGTTGCCCCACGCGGCGGCCTTTTCCACGTCAATGGTCAGGCCTTTCATCTGCTCCTCGGTAACGCCGGCGTTTTTGAGCAACTCGTATATATCGGTGCCCGATGGCATCTGTGCTGTGTTCTGCTGGCCGGTTTTGCAGTCACCGTAGCACACCGTGATGGTGTTGCTATCCTCATGGGCCTTTATGTTGGTGATCCGGCCGGCCTTTATGTCTTCGATGACCCGTGAGATAGCTATTTCCTTGTTGTCAGGGCGGTTGCCCATGAAGGTGAAGAACAACACCAACATGGCAACCATGATGATCACCCAGACGAAACTGTTCCTAAGCCATTTATTGTCTGACATGTGATTGTATCCTCCCGACGGTACGGGCTAATTCACCGCTGTGTCGTCTGTGTTGTCGGCAATTATCGGTAAGTATCGGCTCTACCCTCTATCATAGATTATAGCAGGAGTGATACCACCTTCACGATCGGTTACCCTTTCAGCGGGTGCTGTGGTGGAACCCGCTCATGGGAACATACAGGACATCGTGTGCAATTCTGCTGCGCTATGCTATGTGCAACTTATATTTTAAGAACGACGCAGAGCCGAATCTGGTTCTATGTGAAGGCCCAAGCGCTACGCCCGGTCACTGCCTTTCCGTTGATTATACCAGATTCGTACGACCGACGAAAAGGCAAACCCCTAGAGCGTGTTATGAACTTTGAGCAAGTAGGCGTGCAAGCTCAACATAGCGAGCACCCATCAGAATAGCAAAGGCAACAAGATG
>DAOTTC010000136.1:0-3365 GCA_034437815.1 Chloroflexia bacterium
CTCCGATGTGCCACCCGGCCACACCTTCTGGGTGTACATCGAGCGGCTGGCATGGAGGGGCATAGTGGGAGGCTATGCGGACGGCACGTTCCGACCGGACAACTGGGTGACGAGGGGGCAGATGGCCAAGTTTGCCTCCAATGGCGCGGGGTTCCAAGATCCGATCCCACCTGACCGACAGACCTACACCGACGTGCCACCCGGCTCCACCTTCTGGGTGTACATCGAGCGCTTGTCGGCAAGGGGCATCATCAGCGGGTACGAGTGTGGCAACCCTGAGCCATGCGACCCGCAGAGGAGGCCATACTACCGACCGCACCTCGATGTGACGAGGGGGCAGACGTCCAAGATAGTGGTCAATACCTTCTTCCCGACCAACTGTGCTCCTCGTGGTGACGAGTAGAATAATAGGTTAGCGGCTCTCTGAGCGGGCGGCACTCATGACCGAGGCCGCCCGCTCATCCAAGCAAAGGCGATGCAGGGGCGCTCCCCTACCGGCGGGTGCGGGGGTGTCCCTTGGCTCTTCCGACCCCTCTATTTATAGCCTCTCATGAGGAGCCGGTATTAGTGGTGGTGGCAGTGACAGCCGGTCACAGGGCTGAAAGGGGTGCACAGTGAAAATTATCATGGACGAAATCGGCGACGTGCTGACCATCGTGTTGAGCAATAACGACGTGGCCCGGACCGTTGAGCGCCCGCCCGACACATTGTTCGGTTACGACAGCGCAGGTAATCTTGTGTCTATCGAGGTTCAGAACTCTTCCAATAAGGCCGAGTATATGCGCGATCTGGACCTGCTGATGGTGTTCCTCGGCAGCGGGCAAGTTGTACGTAGTGAGAACCACGAGTCGGGCGCGCAATTGGATTACGATGCGGACGGTAACCTGATATCGGTAGGCATACTCGACGCCTCGTATTATCTGCAAGACCCTGACGAAGAATAGACCCGAAACGAGGACCCCATGGTGCGTGCCACCAACAGCACGCACCCATTCCCACGCTATCTCAACTCAGAACAGGGAGTGCAGTAGGCGGCGGGTGGGTAGGCGTGGGTGCCAGTGGAGGAGAGAGTTGCCATCGGCATGGCCGGGGTGGGGCAGGCGTGGCAAAACGGGTATGCAGAGCAGGTGATTCGAACCATCAAGGAAGAGGTAGATCTATATGTTGTTAGGATGCTACCTACCTGTAAAGCAGAACCCGTGATCACTGGCAGGTGTGCGAGACGGCTCCTTTTTCGCGAGGGTGGTGGGCAGACCGGTTTGCGGTTCAACGGGCAGGCTCACCAATCGGATACGCTCCACGCGCACGCCACCGGTATTGCCTATCGTGCCGGGGCCTGCGGGGTCCAGCCGGAGCCGCGCCAGCCTGCCCTGCCAGCCGGGCCAACCACTGAAGTACACCCGGTATAGATGCGCCCTCCCGTCCGCAGTAGCAGAGACCCGCATCGAACGGCCCTCCGAGAAGTCGGGCTGCTCCGACGTGGCGAAATACACTTGAATGGTTGGATCGGTCACCGATGCATCGGTAGCCATCTCGATTTCGATGGTGTTATAGGAGTGGAGCGGCACGTCCAGTTCGGGGCTGATAAGGCGCGGGTCGGCTCCCGTAATGGGATAGTACCAACCCGAGCCGGCGTTGCGGCCCTCGCCGAGGTCCATGGGCGTCCAGCCCGCCGCGCCACCCGCGAAGCCCCACGTAGTGCGCGTATCCTTCCTGTAGTGGATGAAGCTCACGCCTGTGCCCATGGAGTAAACCCGACGCACCACCCGGCCGCAGGCCTGCCCTCCCTGCCTGCAATCGGCTTCGTCCATCTGGCTGGTCAGGTATGTGCCGTCGGAGTGCACTTGCTCCACGACGGCAACGTGGCCGGCGGGGCCTGCGCCCTGCACGCCCGGTTCAAACACCGCAATGCTCATATGCCGGGGGTAGGCGGTCACGGGCCAGCCCCGGGCGGCGGCTTTATCGTCCCAGTGCATAGCTTCGCCCAGATCGGGGGGCAGGTCCGGTCGGTTCTGCCACGCCCAGTGAGTGGACCGGCCATACGGGTAGGGGTTGGACCCCTGCGCATGAGCCACGTTATACATGATGCCCAGCAGGCCCAGCGCCAGCACCAGCGCCAGCGCCATGAGGAGCGCTCTCTTGAGCAGTGTTCTCATCTTGCATGCCATGTGCGTGTCTCCTCACCAATTATTTTTGGAACTTATGTTCTATATGAGCATACAGGCGCTTGCCACAGGCTGTCAATAGGGTTTTCCACATTTTTCGAACGAATTTTCTAAGCACCATGGGCTTCTCCTGCCACCCCACCCCTGACCCCTTCCCTTTCCCAGACGAGAGGGTTTGGGTAGGGCAGTGCCCTACCCAGTCCTCCCCTTCCCCAGCATCGTGCATGAACATGCATTAGCTATGCAGGGTGTCAGTTTTCCACAATTGCGGATGGCACGGGCAAACTGGTACAATTATGGGTGTGGTTCAGACGAGCTTGAATCACATAAGCCATAGCAGGACTTGATAAGTTACGTTTCGGGAAGGGAATTAAGCGCAGTGGCAGAGATAACATGGCTGGGGCATGCCTGCTTCCGCATCAAAAGCAGGGACCTCACCATCATCACCGACCCCTACGATAAGAGCCTCGGCCTCGGCTCTATCAGCCAGAGGGCCGACATCGTCACCATCAGCCACGACCACCCCCACCACAACGCAGTATCGGCAGTGAAGGGCGACCCCTTCGTCATCAGCGGCCCCGGAGAATACGAAGTCCGGGGCGTCTTTGTGACCGGGGTGTGGTCCTATGCGGACGACAAAGCCGGCAAAGAGCGCGGGCGCAACACCATCTTCGTGTTCTATCTGGGCGACCTTGTGGTGTGCCACCTCGGCGCGCTGGGCCATACCCTGAGCGCACAGCAGGTGGAGGCCCTCAGCGGCGTGGATGTCTTGCTTGTGCCGGTGGGTGGGCACACCTCGCTGTCGGCGGCAAAGGCCAGCGAGGTGATAAGCCAGATAGAGCCTAAGATAGTGGTGCCCATGCACTACGCCACCGGGCGCGAGTCGGTGCAGTTGGATACGCTCGACAAGTTCACCAAAGAGATGGGCCTGAAAGAATGGACCCCACAGGACAGGCTCAACGTCAAAGCTTCGGACCTCGACGAGAACACCCAGATAGTGGTGCTGGAACCTAAAGTTTGAGTTTTTGGTTTAATCTGACAGCTCAAAGGAGGGGAGGGGGTATGACCAAGTACATCTTTGTGACCGGCGGGGTGGTGTCCAGCGTGGGTAAAGGCATCACCGTGGCCTCCATCGGGCGGGTGCTCAAGAGCCGGGGCATATCGGTGTCTTTGCAGAAGCTCGACCCCTACATCAACGTG
>DAOTTC010000137.1:0-44993 GCA_034437815.1 Chloroflexia bacterium
CGCCTTCTCGAACTCGTCGTATTCTTCGGCGGTGAGCAGTTGGTCCCACTCCGACAGGTCGGAGGGCCTGATTTTGACGAACCAGCCTTCGCCGTAGGGGTCCGAGTTGAGCAGGCCGGGGTCGTCAATCAGGCGCTCGTTGCGCTCGACCACCTCGCCGCTGAGGGGGCTGTAGAAGTCGGCGGCGGCCTTCACGCTCTCCAGCGCGCCTATCGATTCGCCCTTCGAGACCTGCCGGCCCACCTCAGGCATCTCCACGTACACCATGTCGCCCAGCTGGGTGGCCGCGTAATTGGTGATGCCCATGATGGCTATATCTCCATCAATCTTGGCCCATTCGTGCTCTTTTGTGTACCTGTAGTCTCGCGGGTTGTCCATGCCTGATTCCTCCCTGTCAGTTGCTATGTTTGTCTGGTCAGCCAGTGCACATTGATGCGATATGCCGGGGAAAGAGCAGGTTCAGGAGGGCGAAACCCTCTTCAGACCTCTCCTGCTGCCGTCATGCGCGCGGCCTTTTGTACATAGGCCGGGGCACCACCTCGATGCCCACGGGCCGCTCGCGGATGATGACTTCAAGTTGGGTGCCCGGCTCGTGCAGGCCGGCGCGCACCCAGCCCATGCCGATGTATCTGTCCAGCGTGGGGCCGTAGGAGCCGCTGGTCACCTCGCCCACGCGCTCGCCGTCTTTGGTGATGGGGTAATGGGCGCGGGGCACGCCCCTGCCGGTCACGAAGAAGTTGATCAGGCGTTCGCCGCCGGGGTCGCTGGCGGCACGCAACAGGGCCTCCCGGCCCACGAAGTCCACGCCCTTATCCAGCTTTACAAAGCGCCCGAAGCCCGCCCAGATGGGGTTGCGGTTGTATTCGGGCGTGATATCGCTCCCCGACAGTGGCAGGCTGGCCTCCAGACGCAGTGTGTCGCGCGCCCCCAGACCGGCAGGCTCGGCCCCGGCCTCGACGAACAGCCGCCACAGCCTGACCGTCTCCTCTATCGGGAAGAACAGCTCGAAGCCGTCTTCGCCTGTGTAGCCGGTGCGCGAGATGCGGCAGGGCACGCCCGCTATCTCGCCCATGGTGGCCCAGAAATATTTGATGGTGGACAGGTCGGTATCCGTGAATTTCTGCACCAGCTGTGCGGCCAGCGGCCCCTGCACGTCCAGCTTGCCTGTCTCGTCCGAGACGTTGTGCACCTGCACGTCCAGATTGTGCCGTTGGGCCAACTCCACCAGCCATGCGTAGTCGGCTTGCAGTGGAGCGGCGTTGACCACGATGTAGTTGTGGTCCGGGTACTGGTACACGATGCAGTCGTCGCGCACCCCGCCCTGCTCGTTGCATATGAACGAATACTGGGCCTGAGTGACGCCCAGCGCCTGCACGTTGTTGGTGGTGTAAATCTGGGCCAGCAGTACCGCGTCCCTGCCCCTGAGCACGAACTCGCCCATGTGGCAGGTGTCGAAAATGGCTACGCGGCTCCGGCAGGCGCGGTGCTCTTCGATGATGCCCTTGGAGTACTGCACGGGCATGAGCCAGCCGCCGAACTCCACCATGCGTGCCCCCAGACCAACGTGCTCGTCGTACAGGGGCGTGCGCAGTGGCTCCGCCTGCTGTTGGCGTTGGTCCTGCCCGCCTCTGCTGTCGCCGGCATCGGTGCCAGAATCCATGTCTGCGTTGACAGGTGGGGTTTCCAAGTGACCTCTACCTCCTGTTCAGCACCAACAAAAATGGACAGAAGGAAGCCAGTGCTTCCTCTGTCCTTTCACCTGCGAGATTGGCATAGCGCCTTGCTCCGTCGGTGTCCCCTGACGGGATCTCTCCAGAGGGTGTGCCGGGCTACGGTCTGTTTGCCTGAGAGATTCGGCTGTGGCCTTTCCCCTTCGGCGCTCCCTGCAGGGAGTCTCTCCCGCAGTCCGCCCAACGCATTATATCACTAGACGATGGCCCCGTCAATCGTCAGTTCGCTCGACATCCAGTCATAACTGCTGCACGTTCATGTATGATGTTTGGGAAAAGGGGAGGGTCGTGGAAGGCTTCGCCCTCCCCAGACCCCTTCCCTGTGCTGTGTTGGAGCACAAAGTGCCACAGGCGCATGGCCTTGCGTGCACCTCTGCGCCCTGACCGTCACGCATACCGGATATCAGTCAGGGATCAGTGGTCAGCGGTTACTCTCAATGAGCAGGCGGAGCTTGGCCCCCAATTGGTGGCGGAACCGGAGGCGCGGCGGTAAGGCACTTGACGAACCGGCAGTAAAGGCACTATACTGTGTGGGTACGTAAAATTGCGTATGGGCGTCCGCGGCGCCCACACCACTTAAAAGGGGACCGATATGCTTGAAAGCAAGCGCGCGCTCGTGACTGTTGTGGCCGCGTTGCTGCTATTGCTCGTGTCGCTCACAGCCTGCGACATGACGGGCCTGCCGGCGACGCCAACACCGAGGATCACGCCCACATCTCAAGCCTTGCAGCCCACTGTTACCTCGACCGCCACCGGCACGGTGGCGATAGCCTTGCAAGACACTCAAGAACCCACGCCCATCCCGGCGACAGAGACGCAAGAGCCGGCCCTCACCCCGGCAAAAACCACCACTCCACCTACAACCGGCAGTGGCAACGCTCAGATAGACCGGCTACTGGAGCAGATCAAAACCGACACCGCGAAGCTGCGGGGATTGGAGCCGAAGAAAAAGGTCCCGGAGCAATTCATCACCCAACAGCAACTCAACGAGAACCTCAAAAGGGATATGGCCGAGGACTACACGCCCGAAGAGGCCCGGCGTGATGCCGTGGCCCTGTGGCTCTTGCGGTTGGTGAACGACCCTTCTATTGACCTGTACCAACTCTACCTTGACCTGCTCACAGAACAGGTGGCCGGCTACTATGATCCGGAGAAAGATGAGCTGTTCGTGCTGGGCAACCAGCAGCGCCTCAGCCCACTGGCGCGCCAGACCCTCGCCCACGAGTTCGTGCACGCCCTGCAAGACCAGCACTACGACCTCGAAAAGCTCCTTCCCGAAGAGACCGAAGATGACGACCGCAGTCTGGCTGTCCGCGCTCTGGTAGAGGGTGACGCCACCATGGCCGGTCTGATGTACGCTTACAGGTATCTGAGCAAGGAAGATTTCGCCGATATGCTGGAAGAAAGCCAGAGCGCTTCTACGGAGGTCCTTGATCGATCGCCGCGCTACATACGCGAAAGTCTGCTCTTCCCCTATGACGCAGGCTCTGAATTCGTGAGCAGGCTGATAGAGCAGGGCGGCTTCGAGCGTGTCAATCAGGCGCTGGCCGACCCACCCGCATCCACAGAGCAGGTGATGCACCCCGACAAGTACCTCAACAGCCCCAGAGATAACCCCCTGCCAGTGCCCATGCCTCCCCTTACCGATACGCTGGGCACAGGTTGGAAGCAAACCGATCAGGGTACCTTGGGTGAATTCGACCTGAAGGTCATGCTGGAGGACAACGGGGTCACCCCGGCAGACGAAGCCGCGGCGGGCTGGGGTGGCGGCAGGTATGCTCTCTACCAGCGTGGCGAAGCTGCGCTCATGATCGTGGACACGCGCTGGGATACCCCTGCCGACGCCCGCGAGTTTGAAAATGCCCTCCGTCAGAGCTTCGCCGAAGCCCAGCAGAGCAACGGCCTGTGGGTTCTGGGTGGGCGCTTCTTCGGCATGAAAAGCGCAGGCGACCGAATCACCTTCATCTCTTCCACAGACCGCTCGGCACTAGAGAACGCTCTGGCAGTGGTGCGGTGAGGGGCGGGGCGAGGGGGCCGTCATATGCGCATCTATGTTGACAGCGCGGACATAGGGGCCATAACCCGGGCCCTGTCCACCGGCTACGTATACGGCGTGACCACCAACCCCACCCTTCTAAGACGGGCAGGCGTGAGCGCACGCGAGGTGCCGGGGCTGGTGCAACAGGCGGTGGCCGAGGGTGCGAGAGAGCTGCACTTGCAGGTGTATCATGCCTATGACGTGCCTGCCATGCTGAGCGAAGGGCGCGCGCTGGCCCAACTAGACGCCGAGCGGGTGGTGGTCAAAATCCCGGCCACCCCTCAGGGCTATGCGGCGGCGGCGCAGTTAAGCAGGCAAGGCCTGCGCGTGACCATGACCGCGGTGTACACCGTGCGACAGGCCCTGCTCGCGCAGGCGGTTGGCGCTCGCTATATCGCCGTATATGTGGGCCGCATGCGCGATGCGGGCATGGATGCCCTCGCCACCATAGGTCAGATGCAGCGCGTGTACAACACTTACAGCGCTCAGGTGCAGATTCTGGCGGCCAGCGTGCGCCAGCCCCAAGAAGTAGACGCGCTGGCCGAGATGGGCGTGGCTACGGTCACCCTGCCACCCGATGTGCTCCAGAGGTTGGCGGACTCACCGCTGACCGAAGCGGCGGCACAGGCTTTTCTGGAGGACGCAACAGCTGTGTTATGAAACAGCGGCATATGCTAACCTGCATGGGCGAGGTATTGGTTGACTTCCTGCCCATCGAGCGAGAAGGCACAACTATAGGCTTCACCATGCACCCCGGGGGTGCGCCGTTCAACGTGGCGGTAGGCCTGTCGCGGCTGGGCAAACCCACGGCGTTCGCGGGCAAGGCTTCCACCGACATGTTTGGCCGTTACCTGCGCTCCCACGCGCACAGCGAGGGCATAGATACCCGCTTCCTGCTCCTGTCAGATGCGCCCACCACGCTGGCGTTCGTGGCGATAGAGGCTGGCGAGCCTGCCTTCGCCTTCTACGGAGAGGGGGCCGCCGACACACTGCTTACTCCTGAAGAAGTGCCCGATGCGCTGTTTGATGAGACTGCCCTGCTGCATTTCGGCTCCATCAGCCTGCTGCGCGGCACGACCCCTGCGGCGGTGCTGGCGACCGTGGAGCGGCTGAAAAGTCGTGGCGAGGCTCTGCTGTCGTTCGACCCCAACGTGCGTGCCAGTCTGGTGCGCGACGAGCGTGCTTACCGCGACCTGCTGGACAGGCTGTTCGCGCTGGCCGACTTGGTCAAGCTCAGCGCCGCAGACATAAGCTGGCTGGCTCCAAGGCAATCGGTCGAGCAGTTCGCGCAAGAGCTGTCGGGTCGGGGTGCGGCTCTGGTGGTGGTAACGCAGGGCAGGCAGGGGGTGTTGGCCGTGCGGGGGGCAGAGCGCCAGCAGGTGCCCGCTTTCCCAGTAGAGGTGGTCGATACCGTGGGCGCAGGTGATGCCTTCAGCTCCGGCCTGCTGGCGGGGCTGGCCGATCGCGGCGTTACCTCTCGCGCCGCTCTGCAACAACTGGAGGCGGGCGAGCTTGAAGGTGTGCTGCGCTTTGCCTCTGCCGTGTCGGCGCTTACCTGTACACGCGCAGGAGCCGACCCGCCCCGCCGCGCCGAGGTGGATGAGTTCCTCTATGGCTATGGCTATGGCCCCGCGAATTGATGTCGAACTTAAAAGGTACAGGAAGGATTACGCACACTCCTACTCGTTTGGCGTCTTTCCCACTCTGGAACTGCTCAGGTTTCAGACCCCTCAAGTGTTGAGGGTGCTGGCAAGCTCAAGAGGCCTTAAGAACGAGGGCATGCTGAAGATCGAGGCGACTTGCCGGCAGCATGGTATACCCTTCGAGGTCAACGATAAGTTGGTGGACCGGCTGGCCCCCGCCGAGAACGTGTATACCATAGGGGTCTTCTGGAAGTATCGGCAACCCTTGCAACAGTCCGCGCAGCACGTGGTGCTAGTCAATCCGGCGGATATGGGCAACATGGGCACAATCATTCGCACCATGGTGGGATTTGATGTGCCCAACCTCGCTATAATCAGACCCGGCGTGGACATCTTTGACCCGAAGGTGGTGCGGGCCTCGATGGGGGCTATCTTCCAATTGGCGTTCGAGTATTACGACAGCTTCGACCTCTACCGGCAGGCCTTCCAGAGCCACAAGCTGTACCCTCTCATGACCAACGGGCGGGCGACTCTGAAAGAAGTGCGGTTCGAGCGGCCCTTCACCCTTGTGTTTGGCAACGAATCGTCCGGCCTGCCTGACGAGTTCCTTGAAATAGGCACCAGCGTGCGTATCCCGCACAGCGATCGGATAGACTCGCTCAACCTGCCCGTGGCCGTGGGCATAGCCCTGTACGAGGCGGTGGGTAGGTTTTGGGCCTGAGGAGTTCAACATCAGCATGAACCACACTGATAGCATTGACGATACGTTCTGGCGGTCGTTGGACCACCTGTTGGCGCGGTTCACACTGAGGGTAGACCGCCCTGCGGGTTCGGCTCACCAGCACTACCCCGATCTTATATACCCGCTCGACTATGGTTACTTGGAGGGCACGCGGTCTGCCGACGGGGGTGGTATTGATGTGTGGGTGGGAAGCCTTCCCGAAAAGCGAGTAACGGCTATCATCTGCACCGTAGACCTGAACAAGCACGACGCAGAGCTTAAGCTCCTTGTGGGGTGTACACAGCCGGAGATGCGCTCCGCCCTCAGGCTGCACAACGAGGGTGGGCAGGCGGGCATGTTGGTCGTGCGTCCCGACCCGGCGGAACAAGGCCCGCTCGACTGGGCCAGAAGGTTGCAGGCTATCGCCCAGAACGGCCTGACCTACGCGTCCAACCCATATGACATCGAGCGCTATGAGGCTACCCTCCAGATAGCTGCAGAGATCGCGAGCGCGTATACAGGCACCCCCGTTCGGCAAGTGCTCGCCGAGTTCGAGGCTCAAGCCGGGCACGCCACGCCGAAGGTAGACGTGCGCGCCGCCGTGTTCCGCGATGATGCCATCCTGCTGGTGAAAGAGCGCGTAGACGGTAAATGGACCGTGCCCGGCGGGTGGGCCGAGGTCAACGAGTCGCCCGGCGAGGCAGTCGTCAAAGAGGTATACGAGGAGTCGGGCTATCGGGTGAGGGCCACCAAACTGCTGGCCGTATACGACCGCAACAAGAGCAGGCACGGCCACCCACCCCACCCGTTTCACGTCTATAAACTCTTCTTCCTGTGCGAGATAGTGGGCGGCAGTCCAAAAGAGAGCATAGAGACTGAAGGGGTGGGGTTTTTCCGCAGGGATGAGTTGCCGGAGCTATCGCAGGGGCGCGTTACCCCCTCACAGATAGACCGGCTGTTCGAGCATTACCACCACCCTGAATGGCCCACCGACTTCGATTAAACCGCTTTGGTTCAGCGGCGGCCTCGCAACACGATGGGATTTGATAGGGGCAGAGCCTCCTGTCCCCGGTGCTTGCTTGTCTGACATCCGGTCATAAATACTTGGGAAAGAGCGTGGGCAGGGCTATACCCTCTCCTTTCCCCACCATCGTGCATGAATATGCGTTATACCAATTCACCATAGAAGGGCTATAAATTGGCGGAGAGAAAACAAGTGTGGGACTGCGGGACTGGGGGACTGGGGGACACCCCCATACCCAGAGGGTACTCGCCGGCAGGCGAGTACCCTCTGCACTCCGGTATTTATCGCCTTTGCCCGCATAATTGGCATTAGTTATGGATGGATGCCAGCCGATTGTCGGTGGAACCACCGGCGAGCGTGGTTGTGTCTGGCGGCGCATTCGTGGTAAAATTTGCCCACCGACTTGGTAAACGGCTAACCACCCAAGGAAGCGAGGGCTTGCCATTTGAAGGCTCCAAACATCTCGAAGGTCTCTGTGGTCATCCCGGTTTACAACGAAGAGCGCACCATCCATGAGATAATCGAAAGGGTGAGGGCGGTGCCGTTGCCACTTGAGAAGGAAGTCATCGTCGTAGACGACTGCTCCACCGACAGCACATGGCAAGTGCTGACCAAGTTGGCCGATGAAGGTAAGATCAAACTGTTCCGGCACACGGTCAACCGAGGTAAGGGCGCGGCGGTGCGCACCGGACTGCGCCACATCACGGGCGACGTGGTGATAATTCAGGATGCCGATCTGGAATACGACCCCGCCGACTACCCGATCCTGCTGGAGCCGATCATCAAGGGGCGGAGCAAGGTGGTGTACGGCTCGCGCTTCTTGGGCCCGCACAAAGCCATGTACTTCTGGCACAGCGTGGGCAACAAACTGCTCACCCTTATCACCAACGTCCTGTTCGACACCACTCTCACCGACATGGAAACGTGCTACAAAGTATTCACGGCTGACATCGCCGCCAGACTGAAGCTCAAGTCCGACCGGTGGGGGTTCGACCCCGAAATAACCGCCAAGATACTCAAGCAGGGACAGCGCATATATGAGGTGCCCATCTCTTACACGGGGCGGGAGTTCTGGGAAGGCAAGAAGATTTCGTGGAAAGATGGCTTCACGGTGATCAAAGCGCTGATAAAGTACAGGTTCGTGGATTGATTGAGTGATTGATGCCTGAACGGAAGGCAGGGCTTTGTGCTCGCCGGCCACCGACAGGATGGCCCATCAACAGCCGAGGCCACAGTGCAAAACAAGACGTAGAGGTGATGCAATGAGCATGGAAGCCAGCAGAGGCGAGCGGGGGATCATATTGGGCCTGCCCACGCTACTGGCTATTTATGAGGGCAAACTGGATGCCACGCTGATAATGGGCGCTTTGCGGTCCACCGGATATCCCCCGGAGGACGTGCGCATCTACCACCGCATCAAGGGCACGGATCAGGTGCTTGATGCTTTCACGGGCCATGTGGCAGCCGGGCAATCGCTCACCGAGGAAGAGATTCAGAAAAAGCACCTCGAGCAAGTGGACACGCTCGTGCTCATGCACCCCGACGCGGCGCAGTTCCCCATCGTAAAAAGTGCGCTGACCCGCGTGGGCAACCCGCAAATCATGTATGAGGGCGGCACCGAGGCCGAAGGAAGGCCCGGCGGGGTGGAGCGGCACAACCAAACTGCCCGGCCCCAGATAGACAGTGCCGATGTTTAACTTCGAGTTCGATCCCACATATTTCATGGGCTTCATGCTGGGGTTCGTCATAGGAACCGCCTTCCATGAGTTCATGCACGCCTACTCTGCTCTCCTGCTGGGAGACGACACCGCCAAGCGGCAGGGCAGGGTGACCCTCAACCCCATCGCGCACTTCGACCCGCTGGGGTTCTTTCTGGGCGTACTGCTGGCTCTGGGCTTAGGCTTCATCGCGTGGGGCAGGCCAGTGCCGGTCAACCCGTATGCACTGCGGTTCGGGCGACGTGGGATGGCGATCGTGGCGGTGGCCGGCCCGATATCCAATCTGGTCTTCGCTCTCGTGCTAGCTATTTTCTTGAGGCTGGGTCATGGGGTGCTGCCCGATCAGGTGAGCGAAGTGGTGTTCTACATGATAAGGATTAACATCCTCCTGTTCTCGTTCAATCTGATCCCGATCCCGCCGCTGGATGGCTTTAATATTCTGGTGGGCATTTTGCCCAACTACTGGACCATCGTGCTGGAGCCGCTCCGCAGGTACAGCCTGCCCATCCTTCTGGCGGCGGTGTTCTTCCTACCGTATCTGGGCAGGATAATAGGCGTCCCCCTGAACATAGTCGCACAGGCGATAACACCTATATGGCAGGCGCTGGAGTTGTTGTTGTTCGGTTGGGCCGCATGAAGGCAGGCAGGTGGTTGTACCGGGCGCGCCAGTTCTTCTCGGCGTTGCTGGACCGGGTGGGTGAAGAGGATATGCAAGAGGCCCGGCTGGTGCTCGGCCCGCGCCTGTCTGAGATGTTCGCCTGCCTGCCGCGCCAGTACAGGCTGCACGGCCTGCAAGTGTACCGTCGGGTGCGGCAGGCAGGCTGTCAGGACCTGTGGGTATGGCAGGCAGCGCTGTTGCACGATGCTGGCAAGTACGACCCCGCAACCGGCAGGCACGTGACTCTGATGCACCGGGTCGCCATCGTACTGTTGAAGGCGGTGCCGGGCGGCAGGCGAATGCTGGCATGGCTGGCGAGGCCCCTGCCCACAGGTGTGGCGGGGCTGGTGTTGTACCCCTTCTATCTGAGCAAGCACCATGCGAGGCTCGGTGCCCAACTGGCACGCCAGCACGGCGCGCACGACGAGGTGGTGAGGCTGATCGCCCGACACCATGCCCGCGCCACACTTATCCCCGGTTTGCGGGAGTTGAGGGCCGCAGACGAGAGCAGCTAATGCCGGTGCTCACGATATAACAACTGCCAACTTCCTACTGCTACCTCATGGCACTTTACACCACTTTGTCTGGCAATAAAAGAGGGAGAGGGCTTGGGGAAGGCTGTGCCCTCCCCTGCCTTCCCCTGCCTTCCCCTGCCTTCCCCTGCCTTCCCTCCCCCAGCATCTTGCATGAATATGCACTGAAGGGCTGTAAATTTGAGATGAGAAGTGGAGGACACCCCCACACCCCCGGCAGGGGTGCCCCCGCATCCCCTTCCCCGTTGTAGCCATGCTGTACAATAGGCGTGGCTCTCCGTGACCTGCCCGTTCACCCTTACCTCGGTGCGATTACCTGCCAAGTCAAGAGAACCGCATCAGGTATTTCGAGAGAGTTCCTTGCCTTGCCTTGTTTACGGGCCGGTGGTCACCCGCTTGCTGTCCGGCTGGCCGTACAGTTCAGGGTGTAGGTACTTGCCGCGCTCATCCGCAGGCTTATCCTGCTCCACGGGGATCCGGTATTGCTCGGCATAGGGGTCGTGGCGCACGCCAGTGATCTGCCACGAGACCTTCATGCCGGGCGCGCCCCCGGCGATTTTGAAGCGATTGTCCTTCACCTCTTCGGCCACGTACAGATTGGGGCCGGGCATACCTATGGCGGTCAACTGGTAGCGAAAGTCTTTGTTCACCGCTTCGAACCACTCGGGCAGTTGCACCCATGCTTCGCCTTTGTCATCGAGGGTGACGTTGCCGTTGTAGATATTCATCATGTCGGGCGATTCCACGAAAGAGTGATACAGGTATTTGTTGGCCGGATCGAGCGGGTGGTCGATCTGGAAGGAGCCGCTGCCCTTGCTCAGGTTGTACACCACCCGGACGTTACCGTTGAAGTAGCCCGCGTAACCGGCGGGGTTGGTGTTGTCGCCAAACACCGCGGTGCCCCCACCACTGCTGCGGCCCGCCACGCCGAAGCCCTGTGCCACGTTCTCGCCGTACACGCCGCTGGCGGTGGTGCTGCCCGATACACCGTGAAATGCGTTGCCGCTGGTGCTCTCGGCCTGTATAGCCCTGCCGTTGGGCGCGGTAGTGCGGGCGAAGATGGGCTGGTTGACGTTGGTGTCGATATAGATGCCCGGTTGGCGGCGGGCGAGGTCCACGAACTTAGACATCTGGGCGCGGGTCACGGGCGCACCGGGGCGGTAGTACGGCAGGTTCTCGGGTGGTACGCACGGCTCGCCGGGGCCGCCGCACGGGTATCCGCTTACTATGCCCGCGCGATAGATGTTGCGGATATTGGCGAAGAATGGGTTGGTGGTGGGCACGTCCTGAAAGTCCTGATGGGTGGTGGGAGCGCCGGTCATCTGCATAGCGACGTCTGGCCGGGTGCCGGTCAGGCCGGCACTTCCACCCGCGCTACCCGCACCGGCTCCAGCCGTGCTTATCAAAAGCGCCAAGACCACCAGTTGGCACACCACGAATAGCCTGCGATCCATCCTCTTCCTCCTCTCTGATATAGTTTGTGTGCAACGAAAAGAGGGGTTTTGGGAGGACGAAGCCCTCCCCGGCCCTCCCCCTTTCCTAACAGCACTTGGTGTGCAACAGGGGAGAGGTTTGAGGAAAGCAAAGCCCCCCCGATCCTTCCCCTTGCAGGAATATGCATCATGGACCGTGCAATAAGCTTAACGGGTGGGGGCACATGCGGTTACGGTGGGCAGTGGGGCAGTGGAGCGCATCATGTGCGGGCCACGAATATCATGCGCTCACTGCCCTCATCGAACTCGTCCAACTCATAACTGCCATAGACCTTCTCCACGCGGTAATCGCACATCTTGAGCAACAGTTCCATTTCGTAGCGGCCAGTCCAGCGCAGTTTCAGCTGGTTGGTCAGTCTGGATACGCCGCCGTCGGGTGCCACTACATCGTAGAACATAGTTACCTCATGCGTCTGCGTGGCGGGGTCGGATACGCCGGTCACCAGCTTATGAACGGTGGCGTTTGCCTCGTGGTCGCAAAACCACCCCTGATACAGTACTTCCCCATCTCCCGGCGGCAGCAGGTGAGGCCATGGCGGGGTAAGGTCCAATATGAGCAGGCCGTGCTCCACGAGGCGGGAATGCACTGCACGCAACATCGCCAACTGTTCGTCGGTGCTGGTGAGGTAAGCGAAGGTGTTCAACGAGCAGAATGCCATATTGAACGGCCCGCGGGGCACACCCACGAGGTCCCGCATGTCGCCCCATACCAGCGTGATGTGATGGCTCACGTCCGCAGCGCGCACCCGCTCTTCACACAAACGTAGCATGCCGGGGGAGGCGTCCACGCCCACCACCTTGAAGCCCGCCTCGGCCAGCGGCACCAGCACCCGGCCGGTGCCACAGCCCAACTCGAGTATGGGTAGCTCTTGCAGAGGGTCCATCACCGAAGCGTATTGTATGTAGAAGTTGATGTCCTCGGTGAAATCCCGGTACTCCAGATCGTAATAGCGAGCCAGAAGCCTGTCACGAGATCTGGGGTCGTTGAATACCTGATCCATGCTCGATTGCCTCGTTCAATCTGCCTGCGCCCTATCGGTCTGCGCCGGGCAACAGGTTGGCGTGGTGCATCGTATGCCATATGGCTTGTGCCAGATAGCCCTGATCCGCCGTTTGGGGGTTGCGGCCATGGTCGAATATCCGGTTGCCGGCAGCATACAGGTCGAGCAGGGCTACCCGGTCCCCGAACTCAGCCGCCACCCGCGCGATGGACCGATTCCACTGCGAAACGCCCCCTCGGATCAGGTCGCGCCGGTCGGGGTCCAAGCGGTCGTAGGCAGGCACGGTGATGTCGGGCAAGTTCAGCAAGAGCACCCTCGCATCGGAATGTGTCGTCAGGTGGTGCAGGGCAAGCCTGAGGCTGTGCTCATACTCCTGTAGGGGTACACCTGTGACCGCGTCATTGACACAGCACCACAGAACTACCACGTTCGGTCCCTCGATCGCTGCCTGCGGGATTTCTAATTCGACGGCTTGCCGCAGGGTCATGCCGTTGCGCCCCAGCCTGACCAGCCGTGTGCCTTCGGGCAAGAGGGCACGCAAGCCCTCCACCCATCCACCATCTAAGTAATCGCTCGTGCCCACACTGTGCGTGTTGGGTGCGACAACCACAAGCACCGGGGGACGAGGTGGTGCAGGTGTTGCCTCCTGTGCGGAGCCAGCATTGTCACCCCGCGCGGGACGGCGCACCGCCCATGCCCAGATGAAGACGTTCGCAAAAGCGATCAATACCACCAGCACGACCAGCGCCGGCGGGAAAGGCCATTGTAACTGTTCGAACAACTGATGAGCGCCCCGATTAGCAAGGGTGGGTGCCAGACCTTAATCATAGAGGACGGCCCCAACCGCAAGGAGCATCATGCCCAGCGTTGCAGAAAGGATGACGAGCGTCCCCGATAGGTCGAAGTTGGTGCTACGAGCAAACGCCAGCACCACCAGTGTAAGGGGCACCGCCGCCATGAGCGCGATGCCCAGAGCTATCGCCAACAGCGCCAGCAAGCGCCTGCCACTTGTGCGTGGGGCCTGTCTGCTCATCATCCGGCGTCTCCACCCGGTACACCAGCCGCTGCGCATGTCTGTTGCTACAGGCTGTGGGCGCGGACTGATGTTCAGTTATGAAGTGGAATGGCAAACCGACATTGCCGTGGGCAGGCACGAAACCCCCACGCATTGCCGGGTATGCCGGGTGAAGCTCCTGCTATAATATTAATCGCACTGCCAGAATGATTGACATTATTACACAACCACCACGCAGATGCAAGGCTATGATGCTCGGTGGTTCCACGTAAGGATCGTGGGCCAAGCTCCACCCATATGCAGGGAAAAAGTAAAGCTTGGCGGAGGTGAAATGCCCATTCCTGTTCCCGCAGGCCAAGGGAGTGATGAAATGCCGATAGTTACCCACGACGAAGTACGCGCCCGGATAGACCAATTGCGGCTGAGCTATCATGGCTACAAACGTCAGTTGGAGCGGCTCGACTTGGCCCCGGAGCGGCGCGCCCGCCTCGAAACGGACATAAACCTGCTCGAAGAAGAAATCTCCACGCTGGAGAAGATCGCACAGCTCGGTCGCATCGAGCCGGACAGAGCCAAGATAGAAGCGCTGGTGCGCGAGCGGCTGCATGAGGTCAGAGCCGCACTGGCCGCCGACCCCGCGCTGTATGGCCTTTCCGCAGAACAGCGCGATTACACTTCCGGCGAAGTGTCGGCACTGCTGTGGGTGTTGAGGGAAGACCGGCTCAGCATGAGCATGCAGCAATTTGCGCACAGCCGCAGACAACCGGAGCACACCGAGCGCACCTTGGCCTCCGCGCTTATTCAGCGCCTCAGAAACCCCGCAGACAGGGACGCGCAGGCCAGCGCGGCTTACGAACTGGGCAAACTGCACGTGGTCGAGGCTATACCATATCTGGCCGCCGCGCTCGAAGCCCCCGCTCCTGTGGCCGAGATGGCCCTCAATGCGCTGGCCTCGTTCACCGAGCAGGAGCTTCTCGACGCAGGCCTGCCCGCTGAGGTGCGCTCCAGAATTGTGAGAAGCGCGGGCCGTGGGGGGGTTCAGGGCCGAGGATAGGGATAGGCCGAATATGCCCAAGCGCGCCGGGCTGAGCGCCCACTTGACGCAGACGAAGCGGGTGCTGTACCATTGAGCTAACCGCACCGATTATTATGACAGGTGAGGGGACGGAGTAGCGTGCCGACCGGCAGCGATTCGTGGAGCGATGCGGCCCCACAGACGGGCAGACTGATCCATTTGCGCGGGCATCAGGCCGCCGAGCAGTTGCTCGCCGACCTGACGCGCGTCGACCGCCACAGCCCCCAGTTTCAGGCGTTGGCCGCGCGCGCTCTGTCCCTTGGACGACCCCTGCTGGCTGCCATCGTGCGGCACCTCGATTGCGCCGAGCCACAAATCCTCTCCACACTCGGCCAGCTCATCATGAATTATCCAGTTCGCACGCAGGCGGTGCAAGCGCTCGTGCGTGTGGCGAACGACCGGCGTGCCCCCGACGGCAGAAGGCTCGGCGCTATGACGCTGTTGTGGAACTACTACCTGCACCCCATGGCCGTTGACGACTTTCTGGCGCGGCTCCAGAGCCCGGCGCGCAGTATGGCTGTTGCCCTCGTGAGGGCGGTGGAGGAGTGCTACCGGGATAGGGAACTCCTCAGGGAGTACCACGGCTTTTTCGAAGCTCTGTACACCCAGCCGCCCGATATCTTACACGGCATCGTGAGCGTGTTAGCCGAGATGCCCGGCGCCGGTGCTACCGGGGCCTTGCAATTGCTGGCGCTGCACCCCTATCCCGCCATCATGCACGAAGCTATCGAAGCGCTGGCCGGCAGACCGGCGGCAGGGGGCCTGAGGGCGCTGGCCGTGCTGGAACCCAACCTTCCGGCGGAGGCCGCCCATGTCGTGTCGCGCCTGCTCCACAAGCACCGCCTGAGCGGGTACTATCAAGACCCACTGTTGCCGGCCAACAGCCGCTGCCGAGCTTTGGTCAGCGCCATTGACCCCATGGGTGCGAGGGTGTTGTGGTTGCAAGTTCCGTCGGAGTTGAAGGACAAAGAGGTGGCCCTCATGGGGCTGGTGCTCAGCGACCTCGCGGGCGTGGTTGAAAGCGTGGGCCTGCCTGCCTGCCCCACCGGTAATTTCGCGGCTCCCGCCCCTATCGGCACTGTTCACCGGGTTGTGGGGCGCAGGCTGCCGGGCCATGCGGCGAATCTGGCCGCGGTGAGCTGTCTGGAAGTGCCGTTCAGCTACGGTCTGCAACTGCTCCGGGAAGCAGTTGCCCTCAACTGGCAGGAGGGCATGGGCCTGCCCCCAGAGTATAGGCTCCTGATGCACACGGTATGGCGGTTCGCTGCCGATGCCCCAATGCACGAGCATGTACAGGTGCGCGATCTGTTGGACCCGGCGGCGGTTGAGCACGAAGTTGACCTGTGGTCCCACCAACTATTCGAAGGCTGGTACTTCGAGAGCGAAGCGGTGCGGCAGGTGGCGCAGCAAGTGGCTACATCGAAGGGGGGTGGCAGTGCCGGCCTGACCGAAGACAACTGGCAGGTGCTGCTCCCTTCGATCATCCGGCTGGCACAGGAGGAGTTCGGACCACGCGTGCGCGTGCTGTATGCTCGCAGGTTGTGGCGCATGGCAGAGTGGCTGTGGTTCGCGGGGCGGGTGCATGAGGCCGGATTGGCGGCTTCGGTCGCCCACACTATGGAGCAGTCGCCCCCCGAAGCCAACCTGTCGGTCATCCGGCTGGTGCAGCGAGGTGTGCTCAAAGCTCTTAGGGAGATAAGGGGCGCGGCTGATCGGGGTCAAGTTTAGACCGAGGCCTGCGAGTTCATTCGCACCACAAGCCGGGTCATTCGTACACTTGGCCGCGGATGGTGACCACCAGCAGGGGAACCTGCCGGTGGGAGGCGTCATACAGCGCGTAGACGGTCACCCACCGATGCACCAGAGGCCGGTCGGCAAGCTGGGGAAGCTCCGGGCCTTGCCATGCGTACAGCACCCAGCTATTGCCCGTGCCGTCCGTTCCAAAGGCATTTGGCTCGACGCCCTGACCATGGAACATCGAAGCGTCTGGCTTGAGCGATCTGGTGGCTGTCACGAAATCGGGCACCGATAAAGCCGCATAGTCAACTGCCGCCAGTTCAGACGCGGACCTTCGGATAGCATCTTGCACAGCGGTGCGCGCCTGTGGGCTGTCGGCCTCAGCGTAAGCCCCACCGACCACCTCGGTCCATGTTATCCCACCATGGCTCTGCGCGGCGGCGTCGCGATAGGAACCGAGTTCGGGCACCGTCGCCAGCCGTGGCTGCCGGGACGGCGGTAGCGACCCGTCAGAGGTCTGGTTGCACGCGGTCATGAAGCAAAGGCCCAGCAGCAGGGCCGCTAAGCCCAGTGCTGCACGGGCACTAACGCCCGCACCCGCAGACACATACCCCGATGTGGGCCGGCAGGCGAGCACTAATTTCCTGTGGTCCATGTGTCTCCCTGACCATTTGAAGCTGACATTCGAGTCATGCGCCTCTGCAACACAAGGAAGGAAGCGCATGCGGAGGGCAAGCCCTCCCCGCTCTTTCCCTTTTCCTATCCACGTCGTGCATGCATGAACGTGCATCAGTTATGACCTGATGTCAATTTGAAGCAGTTGCGAACGGTGCAAATCATTGCTTATACTATAATCCAAGCGTTTGTGTTACATTCACACCACCTTCAGTATACCACCATGTGTGTGGGAGGAAGCGATATAAGATGCCGATATATGAATATGAGTGCAAAAACTGTGGCGGGCGCTTCGAAAGGGTACAACCCGTGACCGCCCCACCTGTAGCAGAGTGCATCAATTGTGGGCAAGGGCCGGTGCGCCGCGTGTTCCACCCGGTTGGGGTGATCTTCAAAGGCAGCGGATGGTACATAACCGACAGCCGCAAGTCCGGCCCATCGAAGAACGGAGCCGGTGGCGATAGCCGGTCTGAAAGCAAAGACAAAGAAGGAGCGGCTTCTACCCCGGGAAGCTCTGATGCTGATTAGGCCCGTAATGGAAAGCGGCCATCAGGGGCGACTTACGACTTATTTGTAGGTCGCCCCTGATTCTTATCGGCTTGGTGGTGGAACGGTAAAGCACGGGTTGCGCTAAATGACCGAATGGCTGTACGGCAGGCACAGTGTAGAAGAGGCCTTGCGGGCGGGCAGGCGCAAGGTGTACAGAGTGCTTTTGGCTGAAACCGGCAGAGCTCACAGGCCTGATGCAGATAGACGCCTGACCGAAATCCAAAAGTTAGCCCAAGAAATGCGCGTGCCGGTGGAATGGGTGTCCGTTTCCCGACTGGATACCCTCACCAGAGTAGGTCAGCACCATCAGGGGGTGGCCGCCGAGGTCTCCCCATTCAAATATGCCTCGCTGAGCGAGGTGGTGGAGTTGTGCCGCATGCAGGGGACGCAGTCGCTGGTATTGTTGCTCGATTCGTTGCAGGACCCCCAGAACTTCGGTACGTTGTTGCGCACGGCGGAAGCCGTGGCGGTCACGGCGGTGGTTATGCTGGAGCGCAGGCAGGTTGAGGTAACGCCTGCCGTGGTCAACGCCTCGGCGGGTGCAGTCGAGCACTTGCAGGTATGCCGGGTCAACAATCTGGCAAGGGGCATACAGGCCTTGCAAGACGCGGGCCTGTGGGCGTATGCGCTCCAAGCCGAGCCACAGGCTATGCTGTATACCGAGGCCGACCTGACCGGCCCCCTCGGCCTCGTGGTGGGGTCCGAGGGTCGAGGCGTGAGCAGGCTGGTGCGTGAGCGATGCGATGGTGCGCTCAAAATCCCCATGTTGGGCAAAGTGGAGTCGCTGAACGCGGCGGTCGCCGGTTCTATCGTGTTGTACGAGGCCCTGAGACAGAGGATGATGCCGCCCAAGACATGAGAATGAGGGACCTGAGCGAGGCCTGATGTGCAACGCGTCAATTGCGCAACAGCGCTAGCCGCTATATCTGAACCCGGCTTCTTTCATGGTGAGTGGCTCTCCTTCGCGGTTGACGTGGGCGTCCACCACCTCACCTATGAACAGCACATGGTCGCCCGCCGGCTGCTCAGACACGACCCGGCATTCCACAGCGGCCAGAGCCTCCGGGATGAGGGGACAGCCGGTGCTTCCCCTCGTATACTCACGCCCCTTGAGCTTATTACCGACTTTGGCGGTCAACCGGCTGAAATGTGCGGCTAATTCGCGCTGACCGCTCTCGTACACATTGACCGCGAATACACCGCTCTTGCGTATCACTTCAAGGCTGTGCGCATCTTGCTCGACTGCCACGGCCACCATGCGTGGGTGGAACGATACCTGTGTGATCCAGTTGGCGGTCATGGCCGATACGTCGTCTTCTGTGGCGCTGCTGACCATGTACAGCCCATAAGAGAACATGCGGAGTGCTTTCTTAGCGGCAGCTTCGTCCATGACACATCTCCCTCTGCAGGATAGTATTAAACAGCGTTTGCGCTTGGAACATGCGCATAACCCCCGCCCCGCAAAACTAATGCATATTCATGCGCGATGTTGGGGGAAATGGGAGGACTGTAGAGGGCTTGCCCTCCCCAAACCCTCTACCTTGTGCTGAAGTGCTGAACACAAAGTGCCATGAAGTAGTACTGGGCGAAAGTTCTGGCTAAAGAAGGTTCTCATCGAGTGGTCGGCGACCGGCGTAGCCCGCCGTGGTGTCGTGCCAGAAGGCCACCTCCGGCTCTCCAAGCTCCCAGCAGAGATAGACGGGTTGGCCTTTGCGCAGTGCCGGGAAATCCACCAACCCGCGTTGCAGGTCTTTGAGCTCGATATCCCAGTCGGAGAGCGTCTGCAAGGCCTTGCGCATGCCGGCTTCGAGCTGGGTGGCCGCGGTGGCAAGCAGTTCGTCTTCGGCGGGGTTGTGCTGGCCGTTGCTGCGCATGGCCATCTGCACGGCACCCACACGGGTCTGTATGGCCGCCAGTTGCTGGCCATATTCCTGCATCTGCCTGAGCAACTTGGTCAGTTCAGGCAGGCGGGCGTTTGCTTCCTGCACGGTGTAATAGTGCGGCACCTGTGCTATCCTCTGGCGGTACGCCTGTTTTCCAACTCGGCCATCATATCGAGCAGGCGCTGTAAGCGCCCCATGGCGATGCTCGCCACTCGGCGCACTCGCTCATACTGTACAGGCTCAAGAGCGTCCAGCCATGCCCAGATATCCGCATCGGTGATCTCGGCCCAGCGCGAGTCTTGGCTGAGGCGCGTGCCCACCAGCTTGACCGGATCGCGCCTGCGGGGCCGGGTCGCCGCCTCATCCTCGGCGGGCACGGGTTCGGCACCGACCGGGCTTGGTGCGGGCGCGGTCACAGCCTGAGGTTGCGCCCCTGTCCCCAGACCCAGTTCCTGAGCCAACCTCTCCACATCCGTGGTGCGGAACACGCTCTGCTGACCGGTGCCTGTGACCGGCTTGATGCGCCCCTCATCCACCCATTGCAGCAACTGGTGCCGGCTGACTCCAAGGCGCTCGGCAGCTATGGGCAGACCAATGAATTTGAAGCGAGCAATAGTCACCGCCGGTTCCTTATCCTCTACTCTCTCTAGCTCTCTCTATACTATCCCCTTCTCTCTATATTTTCTACCCAATGGTGCTGGTTTATTTTATAGGGGCTTCGGCTCGTTCACTGCGCGTGCATGTTTGTTTTTGGCCCCCATAAGAGGGCACTAAACAGGCACCATTGGTTTGTGTTGGGGTGTCACACCTGATCTGTGGGTGGAAAAGGATCAGGGCCACCCCTGCAACCCCGTTAGGGACGGCAGCCCATGCGCCCCGCTGTTACTAATCTTCTGTAACAAGCACGAAGTTTTCTCTGGGCGCCCCGCAGTCGGGGCATTCGTCCGGGAGTTGCTCGGTGCGCGTCAGCAGGTAACCACAGTCGGTGCACCGCCACACGAGTTGCATGGCCTCGGCTCGTGCCGACACGATCTGCCCCGACTGTACTTTGGCGATGTCCATGGCAAGATGCGGGCGGGTAATCAAGCCGACCACCCGCTGCTCATCGTCAACCACCACTATGGGGCGGCGACCAAACAACCCCCCCTGCGCGCCTGCGGCACCCGACCCCGTGTCCCCTTCAGGCGCTGCTTCACCTGCCTGCACCTCGATCAGTGCCGTCTCCACATCGTCTTTCACGTTGACCGTCTCATATGTGTTACCCATGAATTGCCTGACCTCGCAGGTTTGGGGGTTATCACCTCCTGCGGTGCAACGCATGACATCCTTATCTGTGATCACGCCTATTATGCGACGTTGCTCGTAACTGTCCACTACGGGCACCAGCGACGTGTGCAACTCTTCTATGAGGCGGGCAGCTTTGGCAATGGTATCGTGCGGGGTAACTACTGGGGGGCTGTCAATCATCACCTCGGTAACTTTCATGCGTTCCCTCCTTAATCTTATGCCGCAAACCTCGTGGTAGGGGATGATCGCAAAACAGATCCTTGCAATGGTGTGAGGATTATATCACAGGGCATGAGGAGCGGCAAGAGCCGAGCGCCCTGCGGTTCCAGCAACAATCGGGGCCACGCTCCGCCTGCTCACCCAGTCGAGAGTAACCACCAAGACGGAGCGCGGGCGGGGTTCATGCCGGCCTGCATACAGTCGGGCCGGCATGAACCCCGCCCCTACAGCAGGCTGGGGATGGGGTTGTGTTTCGGGCCATAGTCCCAAAAACACCCGAAACGCCTGATATAACAAACAATCTTGGTGCTCTTGATGTGTTGGTGGTTATTCCTGCCGACTGATGACCACTCCAACCCTCCGCTCACACAACAGCACGCAGTAGATGGGCAGATGGCGAGATACGAAGGATGATGAGCGCATGGTCCCGCCTCGTCCATACCTATGTGTGTTGGATATGCGCTAATATTGGCCGGGAAGGTTCAGCCACACAGGCAGTTGGGTCAGTGCCCACACCATGGCTATGATGGCGGCCAGCCAGAGCAAGTCTATCAGCCACCCGAAGCTCAAGCCATGCCTGACCCTTATCTCCGGCGTGCCGCTCAACATAGCGGGGAAGGTATCCACGGGCTGTCCAAGCGGCACGCTCTCGTAAGGGATGGCACCGGTAGCCCCCGACATGCCAAGGGCCATTTTATCTATTACAGTGTTGCAGTACGGACACGGTTCAGGGTTGTTGGGCTTGGCCTCGCTGGTATCCACAAGTTCGTGGCAGTGTGGGCAATTGACGAAGAAGCTGTAGCGACAGTGTGGGCAGGCCAGCGCGGTCTCAGGCACGCTCTCGCGGCAGTTGGGGCAATTGATGGTTGCCACCGTTTTGGCCGGTTGTTGCTGAGCGGCCGCCGCTGCGGCCCCATCCGCCGAGCCGTCGTCATAGCTTTCTGCCGCATAAGCAGGCGCAGCGGGCGCACCCTCCGAGGCCTGCAAGTACCATGGCTGACCGGCAGGCTCGCGGTATCCGGGCAGGTCGGCGGGGGTGGGCAGGTCATTGGCGGTGTAAGGTCCCATCGGCCCGACCCCCATGCCCGCGAACGGGTCATGGCTGAGCGCATCGGCGGTGGGTTGGCCGTGCTGGACGTGCTGAGCGTGGTGGGCTTGCTCAACCCCGGGCATACCACTCAACACGGGTGGGAAGCCTTGCTCTGGCTGAGGGCCGTAAAACTCCGGCTCGCCCTGTGGTTGCTGTGCCATAAGTGGGCCGTCCACCGCCCAAGCGGGCTGCATGGGTTGCGGGAACTGCTGTATCGCCTCGGCCTGACCCTGATATAGACTGCTCGTATTGCTCTCTGCCTCTGCGCCCATATCGAATGAGAACGGCTCCAGATCACTGAAGGCCTCATCGGCATAGGCTTCTTGGCCGGCACCTTGAACCGGCTCCTGAGCGAAAGGCGCGTATGGGTGGGCCGGAGGGCTTTCGGGCACGGGCACCACGCCCGCGTCTCGATGCTGTGCGTCGTATTCGGCAAACGGCGTATCTGGTACCTGTGGCGCGGGTGCAGGGTACACGCCTTCCCAGCCACCGGCGTGGTCCGAGCTGTCGGCGACCGGCCACGCATCAGAGCCGGCCTGCCAGTTGGCAGAGGCTTGGTTGGACCAGCCACCCGCCGTTGCCCCTCCACTCTCCCAACTATCAATGATAGCGCCGGCCGCCTCGGCTATCTCCGACCGGTTGAACTGCTCGGGTTGCGCCCATGGTATGGGTGGCTGATGCTGGTATTGCGGGATTTGATCGTACTGATCGTACCGGTCGTACTGCTCAGGGTGCCGGTGGTATGCATTGTCCGTGGTTGCGGTGCCCGGCGCGGCGAATGGGTCCAGAGGATCGGCAGGATCGAATGCCCCGGCCTGCATCCATGGTTCCACCGCAGGCTCGTCTTCGATGGGGCCGGTGGGGGCGAAACGTCCCTGATGGTGCATGTGCGAGGGCGAAGAAGAGGGCCAGTCTGGAAAGATGGCGGCTACCGGGTCCTGATACACAGAGGGGTCCCCGTCGAGCGGCGAGGTGGACTGGGCCGGCGGGGCAGTGGTTGCGCCGGCCTCGGCAACGGACGTTTCACCTGCGGCTGTGCCTTGAGCGCGTGCGTCCGCCGACGACTGGCCTGAATGGGGCTGCGACCCCTCATGGGTGGTGGACTTAGCCCTCAGATACTCCAACCCCTTACGTGCTTTGACGTTATTAGGGTTGATCACCAGCACGTTTTCCAGACAAATCTGCTGCTCTTCGGGGTCGCTGACCACCCCACTCAACCACATCCACGCCTGCTCGTTCTGCGGGTCCTGTTCTACCAGTTGGGTCAACAGCCTGCGAGCGGTCTCTTTATCACCTCGTTTGGCTGCGGCCTGACCCTCGGATAGCAGACGTTCCAAATCGTTCCGCAATACTACGTCCGACATCGGTTAACCCCCTTCGCCCGACGCCCGGGCGATTTTGCATTTGCCATCTGGTCTGGTATCCCGGCGGTGGTCGCCTGAGCACCAGAAGCGGCTACTTGGCTTCTTTGAACTCCGTCGCATAGCGGCGCAGGCATTCAGGCATCTTCGAGTAAGCGCAGGCGGCGCGGGTGCACCCTGCACTTCTCCGCCTTGATGATGGCCTGAATAGCCTTTACCGTATCGTCCAGTCTGTCACGATGATTCACCACTACGTAGTCAAAGTCGCTAAGTGCCTGCATCTCTTGCCGGGCGATCTTCAGCCTCATGGCAAGCTCCTGAGGGTCCTCCGTCTTACGATAGTACAATCGCAGTGCCAGTTCATGCATACTGGGTGGAGCCAAGAATATGAACACAGCATCAGGCTCGATCTGCTTGATGGTTTTTGCGCCCTGTACATCCGGCTTCATTATCACGTCTTCGCCACGCTTGAGAGGCTCCACCACCTGACTCTTCGGGATGCCGTAATAGTTGCCGTAAACGTTGGCATGCTCCAGCAACTGGCCTTTATTCAACATCTCCTCAAACTCTTGTTTGGTCACGAAGAAATAGTGCACGCCGTCTATTTCCCCGGGCCTCCGCTCTCTGGTGGTCACGGTCACCACGTAATGGAACGGCATCCCAAGCTCGTGCATCCGGGTCAGGGTTACGTCCTTGCCCACCCCTGAAGGCCCGGTGAGCACCACCAACAGCGGCGGGGCCGGCCTGTTGACGTACAGGTCGAACTCAGGAACCGGCTCCTGCTCGGCCAGCACCTCCCATAGTGCTGACAGCGCCCCGTCCGGTGTGCCCTGACCGCTGTGAGGTGCACTGCCGGTAGACCCGACGGATATGACACCTGCTATCCGATCACGGTCACCATCGCTGTTCTCCGCCAGTTCAACCTGCTCCTGTTGCCGCTTGTGGTTCTGGTTTTGTGCCTGCTCCTCAATCTTCCCCATCGGCCCTCGTTTCCTGATTAATCACTCCCTGCCCCTGCGTGCCACCGCACCGGCACCGGCGAGCTGTGGAAATGACATGCACATGGGCATGGAATGGATACGTATACGTTTATGGGGGTTTGTCCTCTGCGCGCCCTGTTTACAGAGGGATCGGTTTCTGCTTCGGCTCGCTCCCGGGCCGGTCGTGCTTATGTGTTATACTGGTGCCGACCCAATCCAATCCGACCTGACCCGATGTGATGCCCTTCTCCAGTGGCCCTTCACCGTTCATTGGCCCCATACGGGTTCACAACCGGAGAAGGCCCGGAGAACGTGCTGAACCACCGGATTACCATCGTCTGTTAGCTTTATTAAGCGATTATGCCCTTCGATGCCCTTACCATTGCGGCGGTGCGACAGGAGTTGGCCGACAGGCTGGTGGGTGGGCGTGTGCAGAATATAATAATGCCCGGCCCCCTCACCCTGAGCCTTGAGGTGTATCGAGCAGGTACCGGACGCACCCACCTGATACTGTCAGCGCACCCTCAATACGCCCGCGCCCACCTGACTACCATCTCACCAGATCGTGACCCCGAACAGCACCCGCCCCTGTTGCTCTTGTTGCGGAAGTATGTTCGTGGTGGCACACTGCTGGACGTGGCACAGCCACGTCATGAGCGCATTCTTGCGCTTAGTATAGCCAAAAGATTCCACCCTGACAAGCACCAAGAGTACCATTTTGAAAGGGACTTTGGTTCCACCTCACACTCCTACGTGCCAGATGAATATGCGCCGGAGGAGTACCCGCCAGACCGGCCAGACGAGGGCGCGCCGGTGGTCAAGGTGCAGCTCGTGGTGGAAGTCATGGGTCGTCTCAGCAACATAGTGCTGGTGAAAGAAGAGGGCATCGTCCTCGACAGCATCAAACGCATCCCCCCGACCCTGAGCCGCTACCGCACTATCCTGCCTAACCGGCCATACGTGCCACCCCCACCGCCAGACAAGCGCGACCCTTTGCGTGCCAACACCAACGTGCTATCTCTGGAGCTCCTCAAGGCTTTGGATGCAGACCCGGAAGTGCCAGTGTGGAAGGGACTGGTTGACGGTTTCGCCGCCGTAAGCCCCACTCTGGCCCGCGAAGTAACGTATCAGGCGCTGGGCGACTACGGCGTGGCGGCGGCGCGCGTGGCGCGGGACCCCGGCCAGCTTCAAAAGCTGCTCGACAGGTTGCAGGCTATGTTCGCCCTTGAGCAGACGGGCGGCTGGCAGCCGGTGGTGGCGTGGCATACACACCACGGCGGCCACCCCCGGCCGGTAGAGTTCGCCCCCTATCCACTCACTCACCTCGCCGCCCAAGGCGCAGAGCTGGCGCGCCACGACTCGATATCCGAGGCGATCGAATCTTATTACACCTCCGTACAGACCCTCACCTTTACCGACCACGCCGCTCTGAAGGCGCACATACGTGCCGAGATAGAGGAGTTGAAGGGTCGCGAAGAGCGCCGCCTCAGCGCCCTGCGCCAAGAGTATCGCCGCGCCGAATCGCTGGACGAACTGCGACGCAAGGGGGAATATATCCTAGCCTTCATGCACACCCTCAGCCCCGGACAGCGCCTGTTGCACGTACCCGAGGAGGGCCTCACAATCGAGCTGGACCCTGCTCTTACCCCGGTGGAGAACGCGCAGGCGCTGTTCAAAGAATACCGCAAAGCGCGCTCGGCGTTGGAGGGTCTGCCTGCCAAGATAGCCGAAGCCGAGATGCACGCTCGCTTCTACGACGAATTGTTGACCAGCCTTGAACTGGCCAACGGTTACGACGAGATCATGGCCGTGCGCGCCGAACTGGACCGGGCGCGGGCGGCTGGCCCCCCGGCAACCGCACAGGGCACCACATCTAAGGGTGAGAGCAGGGGCGGCAAAGGCAAAGCACCGGCTCAGCGCAAGCTCCTACAACCGCTGAAGCTGCAAACGAAGCGTGGCGCGCAAATGCTGGTGGGGCGCACGTCCAGCCAGAGCCATACGGCCACATTCCACCTCGCCGGCCCTGACGACCTGTGGTTCCACGCGCTGGGCGTGCCGGGGGCGCACGTGATCCTGCGCGCGTCGGGCGGCATCGGCATCACCGATGAGGATATAAAAGAGGCCGCGGCCACTGCCGCGGCGTACAGCAAGGCGCGCAACGAACCCCAAGTGGACGTGGTGTACACCGAGAAAAGGCACGTGCGCCCCGTGCCCGGTGCGCCGCCCGGCTTGGTGACGTACCGCAACGAACGGGTGATAAGGGTTGCGCCCCGAAGGCCAGAAGAGGTCTCCCCGCGCTGAAGGTGCGGGAAGACACCCCACGCCTGCTGTCAGTCGGGCACCTGTATGCCCAACTCGGGGTGCTCTTTCAGGTATTGGCGGGCGAGGCGCTCCGCCGTCTCCTTATCGTCCTGAGCCAGCTCCCCGTCCAAGACCAAATTGAGCAGGTAATCCTTCACCTGCCCGATCCATGGGCCGGGTTTGCCGCCGAATATCCGCATCAGCTCATGCCCGTCGAGCGGGCTGCGAATCTTCTCGATCTCCTCTCTGGCGAGCAGTTCCTTGCATCGTTGGTAGAGCGCGTCCACCCGCGCAAGGGCGGCGGCCACCCTGTGCGCCCTTTGAGAGGTTATATCGGCACGCGACAGAGCGAACAGCCGCTCGGTAACCGGCGCGGTTTCACGCAGGAAGCGGCGCACCGCGCCATCGGTCCATGAAGGGTCATACATGCCTATGCGCAGGTGCTCTTCCACCAATTTGACCACAGGCTCGACCAGTTCACGCGGTCTGCGGAGCCGGGTGAGGATTTCGCGGGCCATCTTTGCACCCAGCTTGTCGTGCCCGATGAAGTGTACCTGACCGTCGCTGACGCTGTAGGTTCTGGGTTTGGCGATATCGTGCAGCAGGGCCGCCCAGCGCAATATCAGGTCCGGCTCGGTGCGGTCCAGCACCTTCATGGTATGGGGGTACACTTCCTTATAGTGGTGCGGGCCCCGCTCCATCTCATGCATCTCCAGAATCTCCGGTATGGTGTACGGCAACAAGCCCAGCCGGTCCAGCAGGTGGATGCCTTCGCTCGGTTTGGGGGCCAGCAACAGCCTGTCCAATTCGTCCCCCACGCGCTCGCGGGCCACTCCCTCAAGCAGGTGGGCAAGCCGGCGTATGGCTTGTGTGGTCTGCGGCTCGATGGCAAAACCGAGTTGGGCGGCCAGCCGTACGGCGCGAAGCAGGCGCACCGGATCCTCGCGGAAGCGCTCTTCGGGGTTGCCCACGGCCCGGATCAGGCGGCGCTCTATGTCCGACTGCCCACCGTAGGGGTCGTGCAGTTCGCCAGTGCCAAGGTCGCGCGCCATGGCGTTGATGGTGAAGTCGCGGTGCGCCAGATCGGTGTACAGGGCGGCAAGCACGTCATGGGCTGCTTTCCGGTCTTGCGAACGGAACGTGGTTAGCTCCACGGTGGTATCGCCGACCACGGCCCCTACCGTGCCGAACTTCTCCCCGATCGTATATATGCTGTCAGGCCCGGCGGCCTCCAGCATCTGTTTGGCGGTGGAAACCGGTGCATCGGTGGCAAGGTCGAGGTCGTGGCCGAGCCTTCCCATGATCTGATCGCGCACACTTCCCCCGACCAGATACAGTGCATGCCCACGACGTTGGGCCTCGGCAGCCAACCTGTCGAGAAACCTGTCCACTTCTGTCATTGGCTCACCATAGCCGCCACCGGCCACCGGCCACGACACTCCGGTTAGTTGGCCCATTGCCTGCTATCCTCTCAGCTCCGGCTCGTTTTGCTCTGGCTCACGCTTTTCGCTCTCCGAATATAGCCCGCCCTATACGCACTATGGTCGCACCTTCTTCGATGGCATATTCGTAATCATCGGTCATGCCCATGCTCAGGTGCACCCAATCGCCGGGGTACCTGCCGCGCAAGCCTTCCAGCAAACCGCGCAGGGTAGCGAACGTCCGGCGCAGTTCGGTCTCACCCGCCCCCAGCCGTGCTATCGTCATAAGTCCCATGCCTCGCAATTGGGGGTGCTTGCCCACCGCCTCGGCCAGCACTGGTAGGCGTTGAGGCGCAATGCCCGCCTTGGTTGGTTCGCCAGTGACATTGACCTGAATAAGCACGGGCAGTGGGTGGTCAGGCCTTATCGCCTGCACCGCCCCGGCGAGCGCATCCACAAGTTCCAAGCGGTCCACGCACTGTACCCAGTCGAACAACGCCACCGCCCGCCGCACTTTGTTCCTCTGCAAGGTGCCTATCATATGCAGCACTATACCGGCCCTGTGCAGTTTATCGGCGGTGGGGGGATAGCCGGCTTCGCCCTCACGCAATGGGCGAGCGTACTTGGCTTCGGCTTCCTGCACTCGGTTCTCACCGAGGTGGCTCACACCTGCTTCGATGGCTATCTTGATACTGTCCACGGGCACCGATTTAGTTACCGCAAGCAGTGTAACCGCGTCGGGTGCCCTGCCGGCCCGCAGTGCGGCACGCGCCATGCGCTCCCTCACCGCCTCCAGATTGGCTAAGATATCGTGCATACGAGCCGTCAGGTGGTAGACCTACAGCGTTCCGGTGGTTCGGGGGTATATGCGGCGTGCATGGCCCTTCACTCATGTGTGGGGCTATGCGGGCGCATGCCGATGACCGCCCCGAACAGACCGCACTGCCCCGCCTCGCCACGATGCGAGTAGAAGACGTGGAGGTTATGGGCTGTGCACACCCCTTCCACCGATATATTAGCAGCAGAGATGCCCGCGTCAAGCAGAGTACGGTATATGGCCTGCGGTATATCGAACCAGACAACACTATCACGCCTGCCAAGCAGGGGGGATGACTGCCCGACCGGCCTCCACGCATCGGGGAAGGCCTGTTCAACCGCCCGGACCACGTCGTCGCGCACGCTGTAGCAACAGCCACCGATGCCCGGCCCCACCGCTGCCACTATGTTCGCTGGCTCGCACCCGAAGTTAGCGTGCATAGCCCGAACTACGTTGGCCGATACGCGGCCCACGGTGCCCTTCCAACCCGAATGCGCCAGCCCAACCGCGTGCCGCACAGGGTCATAGAAGAACACCGGCGGGCAGTCGGCCGACAGCACCAGTAAATATATGCCGGGCGTTGAGGTGACCATCGCATCGCAGCCGCTGAGGGCGGGCACGCCGGGGAGCATCCCGCTGCCCGCATCTTCCGACCCAACCACCGCAACCGAGTTGCCATGCACCTGCTGGCAACCTACCATGGAGGCAAGGGGTATGCCCAACCTGCTCGCCAGTTTGCGGCGGTTAGCAAGGGCCGCATGAGCGCTCGGCGGGTGTTCCGGGGTGCCTCGCTTTGCGCTGAGGTTCCAGTCGCCCCCGCCCGGTGCAAGGCGGGTGGAGATGCCATGCACAAGCTCGGGGAACCGCTCCAGCACACCGATTTTATAGATGGCGTCCTCCAGAAAGACGGTTTTCACCGATACAGATGGCTCCGTGTATGCCAATAGCTTACCCCCATATGTACGCTGACAACAGAGCAGGGCGCTTGTCGCACCCCGCTTCGCCATTATACCCTCTCGGTTGCGGGCCTAGCAAGTACAAAGAGCCGGGGAGGCCTATAGGTTCGAAGGGAAAGGGAGTGGTGAGTTGGGCACCCTATCACCGGAGATGCGGGTGGCTGCTGTGCCAACAACGCGGTTAACAGCCGGCCATCACAGTCTCATGCCCAAGCACAGAACTGTGATGGCCGGCTGTTTAAGTCATCAATGGTCTCTGGGGTTTCAGGGTTTGGCGTCCCGCTCGTCAGGCTCGGCTGTGCCCTCTTGCGTATAAGGGGCTTCTGGGGTTTCTGCTTGGTCCACATCGGCCAGACTATCCCCGGCGGGCTGCACACCCGTGTCCACTTGCGAAGGCGCGTCGCTTTCGTCGGCTTCGACGGGCCGGTCAGTGGTTGGTTCGGTTGTGGCCCACACCTCGGAGGTGGCCTGTTCTCCGTCGGGTTGTGGTTGGACCTGTGCCTCCGTGGCAGGGGCTTCGGTGGGCGGGGTGCCGGTGGTTTCAGGGCCGGCTTCGGCTATGGAGGTTTCGGTTTCGGCACTCGCCGGCATAAGGGCCTCAGGAGCTTCAGGGGTCTGCGCCACCGCCTCGGCTTCCGGTGCCGGGGTTTCAGTTTCAGGCTCCAAAGGCGAGGGTTCGGGTGCGGGCGGAGTTTCTGGCGGGGTTTCTGCCTCAGCTGATTCCACCTCTCTCGTGCCCCTGCGGCCTAGGCCGGTGGCTTCCACATGGGCAGCCAGAGCTTGAGCCAGTGCGCCCATAGGCTCTTCTTCGCGCTCACGCCCGCGCTCATCGCGCCGCCCGCGTTCGGCACGCCTCTCCGTGCGCTCACGTCGGTCTTCGCGGCGCTCTTCACGGGGCTCTCGGGCAGGGGGACGTGATTGTTCCTCAGCCGACCGGCGAGCTTCGGGTTGAGCTTCACGGTGGACCTCTTGCTCCGGGGCGGGCAGGGCTTCGGGTGGTTGCCCGGCCTGCTGGGCGGAGGGCGCTTCAGGCTCAGGCTTGCCCTCGCCCTCGCCTTCCACCTCGCCTTCCACCTCACGGCCCTCTTCCTCTTTCATGCGCTTGAGGGACAGCCCGATGCGTTTGCGAGCCGGGTCTATACGGATCACCTTGAGGTCGAGCACATCGCCCTCTTTGACCACATTGCGAGGGTGGGCCACCCGACCTTCGGCAAGCTCGGATACATGTATCAAGCCCTCTATGCCGTCTTCGAGCCGGGCGAATGCCCCGAAGCTGGTGATCTGGGTGATAGTGCCTTTCACTACCTGACCCAAGTGGTACTGCTCGCTGATGGTTTCCCAAGGCTCCGGCTGTGTGCGCTTGAGCGAGAGGGCGATCTTGCGCTCTTTGGGGTCAACCGATAGCACCTGCACGTTTACGCGGTCGCCAACCTTGAGCACTTCGCTGGGGTGGCTGACGCGCTTCCACGACAGCTCAGACAGGTGGATGAGGCCGTCGGCGCCGCCGATGTCCACGAACGCCCCAAAGTCCGCAATGGAGGTCACCGTGCCAGTGACTATCTGGCCGGGCTGAAGCTCTTGCAGGAGGCGCTGGCGCACGGCTTCGCGCTGTTCCTGCACCGCCTGCCGCTCGGACAGGATGAGCCGGTTGCGGTTGCGGTTGATCTCTATGATTTTGAGAGGCAGGCTCCTACCATGATAGCGGGCGAGTTCTGCCTGCTTGTTTGCCTCACCGGGGGGCAGAGACGAAATCTGCGAGGCAGGCACGAACCCGCGCAAACCCTCTACGTTCACCAACAGGCCACCCTTGTTGTGGCCGATCACCTGAGCCTCGATGATTTCGCCTGCTTCGAATTTCTTCTGGAGGTCGCGCCACGCTTTCTCCTGTCGAGCGCGGTCCAGAGAGAGCACCGCGTGACCTTCGGCGTTCTCTGGCTGCACCACGACCACCAGCACTTGATCGCCGACCTTCAAAGCTTCGCGTTCGGCTGGGGTCAGGCTCTGGGCTTCACGGCTGGGGATGATGCCTTCCGTCTTGGCACCGATATCCACCAGAATCTCCTCGCGGTCCACCTTCATTATGGTGCCTTCGACCACTTCGCCGTGGCGCAGGGTCCGGTACTGCTCTTCAGACGCTCTCAACAGGTCTTCCATCGAGGCGCTGGGGGGCAATTCTTCCAGACGGGGGTCGCGTGCTGAGCGGACCACTAGGTCGTCGTCCTCTGCACCACTGACATCTGACCCACCGGCATCGCCCTCCGCGCCGGCCACATCACCTTCAGCCGCAGCATCGTCCGGGGCCGCCACATCGGCACTTTCGGCCCCGTCAACACCTGCCGGGCCGGGGGCACCGGTCGAGCCGGGCCGGTTTATCTGTGCTTGCGCCTCGGCGAGAGCGCCGTGGTCCCCGTTGCCGGTGCTATTCACGTCATCGTTATTGGGCTGTTCTTCAGCCACCTCTGTGATATTAGTGACATCAGTTGGCTGTGTGCCTTGCTCGTTGTTCATCCACACCGTCCTTAAGTTTGAGACTGACGCCAGGGGAGTTTTGCAGGGGATACCTCACCCGACCGCTCGAGCGTAGCGGTTGGATTTGCATTTTGCCGAGTATCGGCCAAGAGGAGGGGGTTATTGTGTGCACACTCGAACTGGCGATTCGTTGTACTATTATACGTGAAGTGCGCTAAAAAAGCAAGGAAGCATATGTCTGGCTTCCAGCAAGAATCGAGGTTATAGGGGCCGCCCCGGGTGGCGTCACAGGTTGCGCTCTCTCATGCTCTCTCATGTCCGAGCTTATGCCGCAACACCTTGAGTGAGTTGTAAAAGGGGCCAATGGCCTGAAGCCGCTCAGACCATTGGCCCGGTGCTGTCCTCTGCCGCATATGCAGCATAAGTGGGCCTGTGCCTGTAAGGCCGTGGGCCGCGTGATTATGCTTGCTGGGCATCGCCCGCACCTGTGGACACTGATACGGGGGTGGTCGCTACGGATGGTTGCAGGGCTAGTGGTTGCGATGGGCGCAACATGAGGAATATGCCCAGACCGGCTGCTGCAAGCGCGCCCGCGCCGCTACCCGCGGACATGAGCACTGCCAAGTCGTTTGCCACGCCGAGCACTGTACGCCCCAATAGCACCATCAGCACCCCGCCTATACCACCGGCCAGCCCCCCGGTGCCCGCCATTACTCCAACAAATGCCGCGCCTAATATGAGACGCTTAGTTATTGCTATCATGCGAACCATTGATTTCACCGCCTCGTAGCTTGATCGTGACAGGTAGTGAGCAAATGTTCCAGTGCGCCCCGACAGCCTCCGTGGTCCCCGGAGACCGGCTCGAACAGCGTTCACGTCGCTTGGCTACGATGGCTCCTCCGTTGGAGGTTGCTGTTCAGCCATATATAAGCAACTCGTATGCCAACTTGAGTGCCGATGCCGGCACGTTGTATGATTGTGATGCTACAGGTGGTGCTGGTCGAGTGAGGCTGGTTGTGGCGGGTGTGCAGGTGTGGGTGAGCGATTAGAATATTATCATGAAACCGGAGATTGTGGATAAAGTGCGCGAGCGCGCGAAGGCGCGTAGGACCGGGGGCAGGCAGGCCACCGGCGAGCTGGAGCCGTGGTCGTGCGACGAGACCCCTCCCGATCTGTTCTACGTGGGGCTGGAGCAGTTCAACGCGGGCCAGTTTTTCGAGCAGCATGAGTCGCTGGAAGAGATTTGGGCCGCCGAGCCGCGCCTGATCCGCAGGCTTTATCAGGGCATCCTGAAGATAGGTGTGGGCTTCTACAAACTACGCCTTGGCAACTACCGTGGCACCGTCAACCACATCAACGGCGGTATCGCCTACCTTCGCCTGTTCCCCGCCACATGTCTGGGTGTGGATGTCGCCCGCCTGATCCGGGAGGCTGAAGCGGTGCGCGACAGGGTCATCGAGCTGGGTCCCGACCGCCTGCACGAGTTCGACCTCAGCACCCTGCCAAAGGTGCACTACGTGAGGCGCAACGCCGGTTGATTATTCAGGTGGGTGGAATAGCCGCGGGCTTGCTCCCCTCCCTAAAATGGCACTTATGGCTTGCGCCTGCTCTCGCGCACGAGCACGAGCAACATTGCCCGCAGGGCCAGTTCTATGGCAAGTCGGGCGCAGGGGTCTTTGAGGTCTGCACCGAGGATTTCAGCGGCGCGGTCCAAACGGTAGGCCAGCGTGTTCCTGTGCACGAATATGGCCTCGGCGGTCTCGCGCAGGCGACCACCATGCTCGACGAAAGCTCGCAGGGTGGGCAGGAGGGGCGTGGCCGACCGCTCATCGTGGCGCAACAGCGGCCCCAGCGTGTCTTCCACGAACGCCTCCAGTTCATCACGATGGTGTCTGTACAACAGCACGAGCAGGCGGTCCGCCCCCATGTCGGTGTAGCGCGTGGGCGCACAGTTGTTGAGATAGGCCGAGGCTATGGCCGCCAGTTTGGCCTCCTCAAGCGACCGATGCGCCTCTATCAGCGGCTTTTCGGTGCCTATCCCACACCCTGTCTGCCCCGATAATGCCGCCATCAGGACCTGCTGTGTGCCGGGTGGCAGAAGCGCGGCAAGGCCCTCGTCCACGGGACAAAGCACTATTGCCGGCCCGGCCCGGCGTGTGCTCTGGCCGACCTGCACCTCCAGCTTTTGAGCCGCTTCCGCAAGGCCGGCAGCGCCACCGGCAGGCCCTTGCGCATGGATCAGGAAGGCGACCGAGCATGTGTCGGCCAGCACGTATCCACGCTTTCTGGCCGCGGCCTGTGCCTCGGCGGTGGAGTTGAAGCGCCCGGCCAGCAGGTCTTCCACCCATGCGGTCGGCGCTTCCATAGGAAGCATCTCGCGCCTCGCCTGATAAAGCGCACACTCGCGCATGATGGCCTGCTCGATATCATGCAGTGGCGCATCGGCGGGCATTTGCAGTAGTGGTATGGCATGCAGGTGGGCCGCTTCTACTGCCTGCGCGTCCACCTCGCCCCGGACGGCCACTCCAGCGGCTTCGCGCATAGCAAGGTAGCGCACCACGTCGGCGAGCGTAGTGGGTGGTTCCAGCCGGGCCAGATGCTCTGCCGCCACTAAAGCCAGCTCCCCACCTCGCAACCGCGGAAACGCAGGGGGGTACGGACGAAGAGATACGACCCACGATACCGGATTGGTCAGGTGCGCTTCGCCCGCTTTCACCTGCGCCGAATCTAGCGGCTCGCCGGGTTGGAGCAGATCGCCAACTGTGAGGGTGTGATCCATGCGTTTGGAGATAGCCAGTCAATCAGTCAGGCCGCGGGCCGGTCGAAGCCGAAGCGGGTGCCACCAATAATGGGGGTAGACAGGCGCTTAGCTCAGTCCCCTGTCCGGGGGCGCAAGAGCACAAGTGTCCCCTCGGCTCTTTACTTTATTTTTATCCTGCATATTGGTGGGGCTTGGCCTCGATTCTTGATGGAACCAAGCGCAAGCGCGTATGCTTTTGACACCTTCGTCTGGAATCTGCTATAATTGATGAGCCATCGGGGTGTAGCGCAGCCCGGTAAGCGCGCATCGTTCGGGACGATGAGGTCAGAGGTTCAAATCCTCTCACCCCGACCAATATTTTGTCGAAAGAGGCTTGGTCGCCGTAGACCCGGCCCCTTTCGATTTTAACAGCAGTGCCAACATGGTGCCGTGGCGAGATAGCAGGAACGAGATAGCAGGAATAGGGATGGCGGGCTGACCATGTTTGGCTTGGCGCTACTGGGCATCGGCTTTTCTGGGATCTGCTGGGTTCCTGATGCTCATGCGCTCGCCGTTCTCTCTCGCGGCCGCTACGCGCCCGTTGCCGTTGGGCGGTCTGAGCTCGCCGGGTTCGTCCAGCAGTTCGGCGTGTATCTTGGCCGCCTCGGACGAAGCTTCCGCCTGCCAGCAACGGTCCTGATAGCACTGCAAGATGCGCTCGCACGCCTCGTCTACGGAGTCGGTCACGAACAACAGGTTGATGTCCTCGGGCGAGATCTTGCCTTCGGCCAGCATCCTACCTTTGATCCAGTCGAGCAGGCCCTTCCAATAATCCGTACCAATGAGAATAACCGGGAAGTTGCGCACCTTGCCCGTCTGGATGAGGGTCAGCGCCTCGAAGAGCTCGTCCATCGTGCCGAAGCCCCCGGGGAATATCACAAAGGCCTCCGAGTACTTCATGAACATGGTCTTACGCACGAAGAAGTACCGGAAGTTGATGGCGATATCCACATAGGCGTTGGTGCCCTGTTCAAAAGGCAGTTCGATGTTGCAGCCCACCGACACCCCTCCGGCCTCTTTGGCCCCGCGGTTGGCGGCCTCCATGATGCCCGGCCCCCCACCGGTGATTATGGCGAAACCCGCTTCGGCTAGCTGTCGGGCTAACTGGGCCGCCTTCTGATATTGGGGGTCTTCCTCGGTCACTCTGGCCGAGCCGAATATGGTCACGGCGGCCCCGAGGCTTGCCAGCGTATCAAAGCCGTTCACGAACTCGCCCATGATGCGCAACACCCGCCACGTGTCGGACCGCGTGAAGTCTGGTGGCCGGGTGGGTGGGCGGCGGAGCAGTTGCTCGTCTTCGGTTGGTGCGCCGATTCTGGCCGCCCTGTTCAAAGTGACATTGGGCCTGAGGCGTGCGCTGCGTGCCTGTAACTCAGCCGCGGTCTCGGTCTGCGGCTCACGGGCCTGCGGTTTCTTGCCTGCGGCCAGTCTTTCGGCGGCCTTGCTCTCCTCCTGTCCTGCTGCATTGTTCTCATCGGATGACATATACACTCACCACCTTTAAGAGGATTGCTGAGCCTGAGATTTACCTTGCATAAACTGTGCCAGAGGGTCCGCGCCAATCCACCCGAAATCGGTCTGGTCTACCAGCACCGGCATGCGTGCGTGCCCCGTCATGTCTAGATACTCGTCCACCGCCTGATCGGTGAGCATATAGGCGCGCATATCCCCACCGCGCCGCACCACCACGCCCCTGATCCCATTGTTGATTTTGAACCATTTACCCTTTTCTACGCCGTATGTTACGAGGATGAGCACGGGGCTGGGCTTAAGGTAGTCCCATTTGCCCGCATAGATGCTATCCACACGGGCCCAACCTGTCTGCGGGAAGGGTGACGCTTTATCCCGATTGCCCCAGCGCATAATGGTTACCCCGGCGTGCTCGTTGCGCTCATCACCGTTGTGCCCATTGAGCTCATCCTCCTGTCCATCCATGATGACCGGTAGCACGGGGTCACCCTTCTGCCAGTACAGCGAGCGCACGTAGCCCGTTCTCTCGAACAACTCCACCTCTTCAGGGGAATAGACCTGCTGGAGCACCTGCCGATATTCCTGCCTGAATGGGAATATCACACCACCACACATCTCAACACCTCCTTTGAGCGGCATTAGCGGGTAATGCCCGCAAACAGGTCGCCGCGCGCCTGCGGCGTGTCAGGCAACGGCACCCCGGCCACCAGAGCGTAATACTCCTTGGAGTAAATTGCGTCCCACCATTGGTCGCTCAGCCCGGCGAATGGGCTATCGGGCCCCAACTGCGTGCGGTGCTGGTTCAGACTGCGCCGTTTGACGTCGAGCCAGCGGCTAACATCAATTACGTTGGTTATTCGCTCGTCCGGCAGGCCGAACTGTTCCAATTCGATATCTCTAAGGTCTGTGCGTATGTTTTGCTCTTGGAGATAGCGTGTGAACTCGCGCATCAAGCTGCGTGGGAAACCTACATAGTAGAGCCTCATCGCCTGCCATGGTTCGCCTGCTTCAGGGAAGCGCCGGGCATCGGCGGCGGCGCTGAATGCCTCGGTGGCCAGCCGGTTGATCATAAAGTGGTCCGGATGCCCATAACCACCCGTCTCATCAAAGGTAACCATCACCGTGGGCCGGAATTCGCGCACTATCCTCACGATTTTGGCGAGGGCCTCGTCCGGGTCGCATCTGACGAAGCTGCGTGGATCTTCGTTCTCCTTCATGCCCATCATGCCCGAATCTCTATAATCGAGGAACCACAAATGCCTGACACCCAGCACCGCTGTGGCGGCTCTCAGTTCGGCTTCTCGCACCTGTCCGAGCGTTTCCGGCGAAGCCAATGCGGGGTCGGCGATCTGACCGACCTCACCGCGTGTGGCGCACACCAGCCCAGTGCGGATGCCTTTGTGTGCGCAGGCGGCGAGCACTCCGCTCATCAATTGCTCATCGTCCGGGTGCGCGAACAGCCCTAATATGGCATGCTCCTGTGTTTGCACTATACCTTTCCCCATCCACCGGTGGTACCCCGGTGCATACTCAAAGACATACTACCGGAGAGGAGGGAGAGGGCCATGTCCTGCCCAAGCCCCACTCACTCATCATACGTGTGCTGCGCAACAACACAAAGTCTCTCACTTAACATTCTACACCACCTCGCAAGCGCCCACACGAACGACCCTCCCCTCACCGGCCTTCCCTTCCCTTCCCTTCCCTTCCCCAACATCTTGCATGAATATGCACTAGCCACCTGATTCCTCGGTGCGCTTGGTATCTTGGTGGTTACTCTCGATGAACAGGTGGAGCTTGGCCCTCGATTGTTGATGAACCCAAGCCTGCCATCCCTCTTGTTGCTCTTGTTACTTGCGTTATCATACCCTATAATCTAAGGCGGCATCTGATACGCGGTCTTAGAATGGTCCCAGATGGAGGTTCAACAGTTGAACGGCGTCACCTATGGTGGTCAGGGTCTGGTTCTGCACGGCATCACCAAAGTATTCCGCAATGTCGTGGCAGTGGATAACCTGAGCTTGCATGTGCCACGAGGCTCGCTGTTCGGTCTGATCGGGGTGAACGGCGCAGGCAAGACCACCACCTTGCGTATGATCCTCAACATCTTACGCCCCGACCGGGGGGTGATTACATGGGATGGCCGTCCGGTGGCCGAGGTGCCCCGCCCTACGTTCGGCTACCTGCCTGAAGAGCGCGGCCTCTACCCCAAGATGAAGGTCGGCGAGCAGTTGGTGTTCATGGCGGGCCTGCACGACCTGAGCACCACCGAGGCCACCCGTCGCGCTCGCGAGTGGCTGGAGCGCCTCGGCCTGCCCGATGCGTGGCATCGCAAGGTAGAGGAGCTGTCCAAGGGCAACCAGCAGAAGGTGCAGGTGCTCGCGGCCATACTGCACGACCCTCAACTCATGCTGCTTGACGAGCCGTTTTCGGGCCTCGACCCTATCAACACCGAACTGTTGCGGGACACGCTGCTGCGCCGTCGCTCCGAGGGCCGCACCGTCATTTTCTCCAGCCACCGGCTGGAACAGGTCGAGGAACTGTGCGACTCGGTGGCCATCATCCACCGTGGCCGTCTGCTGGCCTCGGGCCTGATAGCCGAGCTGAAGCGTGCTTCATCCCGCAGATTGGTGGAACTGGCCTTTGCCCCCATCAACGGTCAATTGCCCGACCTCGATGCCTTTTTGGCCGCACTGCGGCCCTATCAAGTGCGTGTGCAGGAACGCCGAGCCGACAGCCTGCGGCTGGAGCTTGCCGACCGACAGGACGCGGACCGGCTGTTGCACTTGGCCTTGCAAAATGGGTTTGCTCCCATCAGGCGCTTCGAAGTGGTAGAGCCTACCCTTCAAGAGATATTCATTGAGGCTGTGGGCGCCGCCGACCCCGCAGCCATCGGCGAATTAGTGGCTGTGCATTGAGTGCAGCCGTTGATGAGGTAGTGGAGATGAACTTCAGGCATATCTGGCTGATAGCCAAGCGTGAATACCTGCAACGCGTGCGAACCCTTGGCTTCATACTCGGCACGCTGATCGGCGCCGTTGGCATCATAGCGTTGGCTTTTGCGCCGATGCTCATAGACTTGCTCGACCGCCAGTCTACGCTGAAGATCGCCGTGGTTGACCCACACAACATCATCACCCCCTATTTGCCACAAGACGTGGGCACGGCGCGGCCCACCGTGACCCCCGGAGACCTGACCCAGAACCCCGTATCGCTGTCCGCCGGTTTACGCTTCATAAGAGCGCCGATCGCCGACCCCGCCCGCCTCAGCGAGCAGGTGCGACAGGGGGAGATCAACGCCTATCTGGTGGTATCTGGCACTCGCCCCGCCGACTTACAGTTCACGTATCATAGCGATGACCGCCCCGGCCCGGCCACCACTGCCCGCCTGCTGGCCGTGCTCACTTCAGCGGCAACGCAGGCCCGCCTCCGCGAGAGCGGCATCAGCCCCGAACAGGCTCAGGCGCTGTTCGGCCCGCCGCCATTCAAGGTGGAGCCGATTGTGCAGGGCACGTTGAGAGACGAGCGAGCCTATTTCCAATCCGCCGCCGTGGTTTACCTGTTGCTTGTGCTGCTGTACATTACCATCTTGCTGTACGGGATGCAGGTGGCGACCGGCGTCGTCGAGGAGAAGAGCAGTCGGGTGATGGAACTGTTGATCACAGCAGTGCGCCCGCTGGACATGATGATAGGCAAGGTGCTGGGGGTGGCTATTGCCGGGCTAACGCAATATGGCATATGGGTGCTCACGGGCCTGTTGTTGTTGCTCGTCAACATTCTACCCCGAGGCTCTCAATTCGCCTCTGGGGTCAATATCGAATATGTGCCTGCTGAAACGTTGGTGTTCTTCTTCATGTTCTTCCTGCTCGGCTTCCTGCTGTATGCATTCATATACGCAGGCATCGGCTCGCTGGTCAGCCGCACAGAAGATGTCAACGGGGTTGTTACCCCGCTCAGCCTCATCACCATAAGCACATACTTCATTTCGATCTGGGCGCTGAACAGCCCTGATGCACCACTGGTGCGCTGGTTGTCTCTGGTGCCCTTTTTCACGCCCATGCTGATGTTCATCCGGGTTGCGCTCGGCAGTGTAGAGTGGTGGGAATTGGCGCTGTCCTTGGTGTTTCTGGTGGGTACCGGCCTGCTGTTCGCGTGGGTCGGTGCAAAGATCTACCGGGTGGGGGTGCTTATGTACGGCAAGCGCCCCAGCTTCCGCGAGGTGGCTCGGCTACTTCGTGCCGCCTGAGCACCGGCGGATAGTGCTTTCACCTGATTTCTTCATTTCTTAGGGAAAAGACCCTCACCTTCGGCCCCTCTCCCTTTGTGGGAGAGGGGCGATGTGTAGTGGCGCGAGAGGGGGCGATGGAATGGAAAGTGCCCTGTCGAGCGGGCGTTCTCCGGGTGGTGGCCTGAGTCTTGAAAGGGCGAGCTAAGCCCCAACCCCTATCAACCGGCCAGATAAGATTGCCGCACTACCTGCCCAGATATGCCAGCGGGTTGCGGTAATTGCGCCCACTGCCCACTTTCACCATGAAATGCACGTGCGGACCTGTAGAGCGCCCGGTAGACCCTATGTAGCCGATAACCTGCCCCTTGCTGACGTACTGGCCCACGTACACGGGTGGCTGGCGCAGCATATGCCCGTACACAGTGCTCAGGCCGTTCAAGTGGTCAATTATCACGCAGTACCCCAGCCCATCGGTGCGCCAACCCGACCATATGACCTTGCCCGAATCGGCGGCGTGTATAGGGGTGCCCGCTCGCGTGGCGATATCCAGACCGTTGTGACGCCTGCTGAAGTACTGAGTTATCACCCCTCTCACGGGCCACATCATCTTGCCCGTGCCCGCCTTTGGGGTGTTGTTTCCGGTGGTGGGCTTAGGTTTGGGTTGCGGCGTGGGGGCCGGCTTTTTGGGTGGTTGTGGCTTGCTGGCCGACTTGTTTTCGGCGGGCTTGCTCTCTTCACCGCGGGGCGGCTCCGACCGCTGTGGCTGGCGCTCAGGCGGACGCACCACCCCACGGGCGCGCGGTTCAGGGCGAGTGCCGCCCGCCGCGGATAGCTCGGCTGCGACGCGCTCTTCAGGCTTGCCCCCGGGCACCACGATCACCTGATCTATTTGCAACACGCTCTCCGGGGTCAGGCCGTTAGGCTCGTAATCCAGAATCATCTGGGGGCTTACCCCTAGCTTTTGCGCAATGCTCTGGATGGTATCGCCTTTTTTGACCGCATATTCTACCCCCGGCACCGGCAGCACGCGCAACTGCGAGCCGATCCTCAGGTTGTCCGGGTCCGGTATGTCGTTGCTGTAGATCAGAGTGGGCACGTCCACGCCGAATCGCGCGGCTATGCCCCGCAGGCTGTCCCCCGGTTTCACGGTATAGGTGATGACCTCCTGCCGAGGCGGCATCATGCCACCGGGCACAATCACCTGCTGGCCTGCCGTTATCACCCCGTCCTTGATGTTGTTGCCCTCATAGGACAGGATAGCCTCCGGCTCCACCTGAAAGCGCTGGGCAATGCTCTCTACACTGTCCCCCTCCACCGCCACATAGTACATCCCATCAACCGGCGGGATGACCAACTCGCGGCCAGACTCGAGTTGGGCTTCGGGGTCGTAAATGCCGTTGGAACCCATTATGGTCTCAGGCATCAACTGGTATCTGGCGGCTATGGACTCCACCGTTTCGCCTTCGGCCACGACATGTTTTATCACTTTGCCGGGCGAGAGCGACTTGGCCACGCCGGCGGGCTGGGGGATTACCGAGTTAGCAGCGGCGTCCGCTCCGCCCAGTTCGGTGCGGGGCAGGGCGATCTCGAACTCTGGGCTGTCCACTGCCGGCTTGCCACCCGTTGCCTCGTCGTGCTCATGATCGTGCTCGTCCTCGAAATGGTCGGTGCCCGTATAGGCCTCCACCGCTTGCAGGGCGTGGCCATACGCCCCACGCACGGTGAACGTTTTGAGGCCCCCCAATGCGACCAGCGCGCCCACAACCAGCACGATGACCAGATGCGTGGCATAGCGTGTAGCCCACCGGGAGGCCGCCCTGCGCGAGGCATGCATCGCCAGTGGGTCTGTTGCCGGCCACTGTGTGGCAGGCCCGCGCTCATCTGTGTCAACGAGCATGCCGGCCCGCGCCCGCACCGCCTGCAACTGCCTCTCAGCCAGCGCGAGACCTCGCGCTAGTGCTGATTGCGGGACGGCACGCGTTTCTTCAGCGTATGTTTCGTCGTGCGGGGAAAAGGTTCCGGGTACTGCGGGCAGATGGGAAACACCGGATGCGGGTTCCACTCCGTTGCCCAACAGATAACCGCCGACGCTCTTGCCGTTTGCCAGCCGTCCGGCTCCGCCGGCTCCGCCATGGTATGCGGCTGAGCGCGGGGTGGCTTCCGAGCCTGCGATTGGGCCTGCTACCCGCCCGCGTGTGTGGTTGCGAACAAAACCTGATGGAGGGATGATGATGGGGTGCTGGCTGTTACCATCGCTGGCATCGTAGTTGAGCAGGGAGTGTAGGCTCTGCCGGGCGTCGTCCATAGCCCGGAGCCTGCGCTGTTCAGATTTTGACCTGCTCAAGAAGCGTTTAGCCTGATGTGTCCGTGTGGGTGTGCCGCTGGTCTGGCTGTCGGGTGATGCAGGCCGGTCGTCGCCTGCTATCACGAAACCTGACTGCCGATCGTGCTCTGGATCATATCCCGGACCCTTACCCGTCAAGGGCAGGTTAGAAGACATCTGCCGGGTTACCCTCCTTGCATATTAAGGTTAAGAGGCTAAAACCCTCATCAGGGAAGGTGCACGCCACGCTGAACCCCGGCATGGCGGTAATCACCCTCATATGAGCGACGTGATAACTGCGCCTGATATGGTTGGGCGAGCATGATGTCACCTGTCACGTCCCCTCGAGTCGCATATGATATGGCTCGCCTGCATCAACCGGGCGCAAGGCGCATGATACAGAATGAGCAAAAACCCTGTCAATAGCTACAGATGCTACTACAGGCGAAGATACGCTAAAAATACGGCAAATGTAGTATCCAACATAGGGCAGAAAAGTCTCCCCATGCCATCTTGGCATGGTATAAGTGTCCCTTATGGCATATCCTCTTCTGCGGCCTTCTCAGAATAGAAGAACCGACCTCCTCTTCTACATGGGAAGAGGAGGTCGGGATTGAGCAGGGGCGAAGGGTTGAGTGAGTGGGTCAGCACCGGCAGGGCCATGCCCTTGCACGGGGTCAATCACCACTGACGAAGATTATCCGCACCACATCGCCGATTCGCACCTTCATGCGCTGGGCGGCATTGGCGTTGCGCACGGCTATCTCCAGCAGTTTCTCGGAGCCTATGAGCGCCACGGGTTGCCCTTCCTGCACGTCGGCATAGGATGCCGACAGGCCGGCTATCCTGTGGTCGCCTACTTCGATCACCGGCACCGAGCGCGCACTTTCCAGCAATGGGGCCAGCAATTGTTGTGGCAGGTTGGTGATGATATCGCCGAAGCGGTCCACATAAATCACCTGACCCGTGACTGTGACACCCTGCGCGGTCCTGTAGATTCTGGGCGCGCGCACGGGCAGTTTTATCAGGCTGTTGAGCGAGATGGGCTTGCCCATGCGGTCGGGGCCTGCCCCGCTCGCCAGATGGGCGGCAACTGGCGCGAATATATCCCGCCCGTGGAACGTAGTGCTGACACCGGGCAACCAGTAATCAGGGTTGGTAAGATGGTAGGCACGCGGCAGTTCACCTGACCGGGTGGCATATACAGCATCGCCGCTGTCGTCGGGCTTGTGCCCGCCGCGACCTTCATCGCCCGCCCAGTTGGGTGCCACGCCCCACATGCCACCCACCCATGCGGGTCTATCGGCGATCTCCGGGTTCTCGCTTACAGCCTGTTCCGCCCTGAGCACATAGGTGAATATGCCGTTGTCTGGGCCAACGAACGTGCCATGTCTGGTCAGCAACACTATGGGCCTGCGCTGAGTGCCCACACCCGGGTCAACCACTGCCACGTGCACGGCGCTGGCCGGGAAATAGCGGTATGCCCTGTATAGTATAAAGGCACCTTCGTGGATTTGTTGGGGCGCGATCTCATGGCTGATATCCACCACCTGAGCGTCCGGCAGCAATGCCAGTATTACCCCTTTCATGGTGCCCGTATACCCATCATGAGTGCCAAAATCGGTGGTTAAGGTGATCACCGGGGGCCTTTCGATCCGCTGTAAGCGATCCTCCAGCCCGGCGAGCAATCCCTGATACACCGCCGGTAATGTCATCTGTTATATCCTCCAGTCGTCAGTCGTCAGTCGTCAGTCGTCAGTCGTCAGTCGTCAGAGGTG
>DAOTTC010000138.1:0-8136 GCA_034437815.1 Chloroflexia bacterium
CATCTTGTTGCCTTTGCTATTCTGATGGGTGCTCGCTATGTTGAGCTTGCACGCCTACTTGCTCAAAGTTCATAACACGCTCTAACAGACCGGTGGTGAAACCTTGCGACCTGTGTGCTTCACCGAAATCGTGCTTGTGTTATCTCACCCTCACTATGTGCAGGGCCTGCCGCGGTCTGGCCGCCCGTCCGGGTCTACTAAGACCATACTGCTCTGGCTACCTGCGTAGGCAGCCCAGTGCCCATCCGGGGAAAGGGGCACCAGCTGTGAGATGCCTACCCAGCCCAATTTACCGGTGTCTATGTACTCATTGGGGAAGTTCACATGATAGGATTGGTTGATGGACAGGTCAACAACCTGCACGTCCCCATCTCGCAATGCCGAGGCGACCGTGCTCGTCAACGGTCCAATCCCTCGGTATGCTGTCTGCCACCACGACCTCCAAACGACCGTCTGGGTAGCGGCGCATGGGCCGGGCACAGTTCTGGCAACCTGAGCTGTTCACTATGTAATAAGGCGCGGGCAGCGCGGTTGCGGTGAGCTTGGCTGGCTGGGTGAGTGGGGTGGTAGGCACGGGGGTCGGTATGGGTTCAAGGCGTGGCCGTGGGCGGCAGGGGCCTTGTATACTACGGTGCACGCTAAATTCGGGATGACCCATGAATCTCCTTCTCCCACGAGAGGAGAGGGACCGGGGGCATACCCTACTCAAGCCCTATTTTTGTCGCAGCATGTGCCATGGAGGCAGCACCCACCCGCTCTGCCCGCTGATCGCTCACTCCTGCGATTGGAAACAGCACAGCACTGCGTCCCACACCAGTTCTGAGGTTATGACCCCGAGGGCCACGTCAGTCAGGTCGGGGTTTTCGACCTCGGCGGTGGTGACTGCCCACAGCACATCGCCATCATACAGGGTATGGAAGGGCTGGATGGCGCGGCTCATGGACGTGTGCACGGTGCGGGCGAGCTGGCGCAGTGCCCACACAGGCCCGCGCTCGCCGGTCAGCTTCTGGTTGGTGATGACCACGGTGAGGGTGGTGTTGCCGGACGGCGGTTCGGCGGGCGGCTCCACCTGCTGAGAAGCGGCCAATTTGCGAGCCAATCCTTCCATGAAGTGATAGCGCCTGCCGGTCTGGGGGTCCAGATTGCCGCGCACCACCCGCCCATGCCGGTCCACGATAGCCCCCACTGCGTTTACCACGGTGAATGCCGCTATCTTGGTGGGGCCAATCTGACGAAACGCCCCGCCCTGTCCGGCGCTCTCCTTCCACTCGCGGTCAAGTCCCTTGCCCACGGTGGCCGAAGCACCCGCCCCGCGTGGGCCGGTGGGGAACACCCCGGGGCGTGCCGCGCGCATGGCGGCCCGGCCCAGCGCCTTATCCGGGTATATGGCATTGTCTCTCGCGCCGTAGTCGAAGATGATGCCGCCCGATACCAGCGGTATGTCAGCCCAGCCGGTGGAATACCCGCGCATGGCGAACAACTCGGCTGTCACGCCGGTTGCGGCCTCCAGCCCCGGCAGTGAGCCCCCCGCCAGACAGATCGCGCTCACCCGGTCGCGCTCGTCGGTCAACAGCGTGCCGTGCGAGCCACCGCGCACGTCCACGACCACCTGAGCGGTCGCCGGGAAGTAGAACACAGTGCAACCCGTCGGCCCCTCCGGATATTCGGCTACGCCAATATGCACCGAAGGAAAATCAAGCCTCAGGCTTGGACCGTCAAAGTGGGTCCGAACGGTGAGGGAGGCATTGTCGTTGGTGAGCCGGTTTGCCATACCACCATAATGGTAGCACACGGGCAGGTAGCCGGTCAAAACAAGAGGGTGGGGGCTGTATACGCATACAAATACAAACCCCCACCCGAAAAAGAGGTTGAGCCCGTTGGTGCGGTTAGCTAGCTGGTGATATCACGGGCGGTATCACGGATATTCTCGCCCATATCGCGGGCAGCGTCCCTGACATCCTCCCCAGCTTCCTGAATGTTGCCTCTGGTCTGGTCCCATCGGCCCTCGACCTGCTTGCGCTCGCCCTCCATCTGGTGTTCAGGACTGCCGGTGGCCTCACCCCACTCTTCCTGAACTTTGCCAACACCCTCTTTGATGTTGCCCTTGATGGTATCCTCGTTAGCCATGAGAAATCTCCTTTCGAAGTTGCAAAGACACTACACTGTGATGTGGAACATCGGCGTTCCATTTGGAGATGTATGGCAAATTCCATGCCACACGGGCACATCAGAAGTTGGCCTTCACCCCTTCGTCGGCAAGCGCCTGTCGTACGATGCTCTTGATGCGCTCCAAGTCCTCTTCCGACTTGGTGGACTCGAAACGGTAAGTGATAGAAGGCTCGGTGTTGGAGGCACGCACCAGCGCCCAGCCGGTGGGGAAGACTATGCGCACGCCATCAATGGTGATCAGTTCATACTCTCCACCGAAGCGTTCCTTGAGCCGTTCGATGAGGGCGAATTTCTTGTCTTCGCCCACTTCCAGCCGGCCTTCGGGTGTGTTGAAATACGTGGGCACGTCGCGGAAGCGCTCGGATATAGGCGCGGGGCCATCGCCGAGGGCTTCGAGGAGCTTTGCGCCCGCATAGATGCCATCGTCGAAGTCAATGACTGGGTCGTCGAAGAACATATGGCCGCTGAATTCGCCCGCGAAGGGCGCGCCCGTCTCCAGCCGCTTGGCGAACACGTTGGTGTAGCCTGTGCGCCACATTATCGGCTCGCCCCCGTGCTTTTTGATGTCTTCTATCAACGCCAATGAGCACTTCACGTCGAAGATGATGCCCGAACCGGGCCTGCGTTGCAGGGCCTTGCGGGCGTATAGGATCATGTACATGTCGGGCCATACCACGTTGCCTTGGTTGTCAACCACACCCAGCCGGTCGCCATCCCCGTCCAAACCTATGCCCACGTCCGCGCCCACGCGCTTCACCTCGGCCATCAGGTCTTGCACGTACTCCAACTTGAGCGGGTTGGGTAGGTGGTTGGGGAAGTTGCCGTCAGGCTCAAGGCAGATAGCGTGCACCTCACACCCCAAGCCCCTGTAGATTTCGAGGGCAGTAGGACCAGTAGCGCCGTTGCCGGGGTCTATCACCACCTTCAGCGGGCGCTCCACCTTGACTGTGTCCAGTATGTAACGCACGTAATCAGCGGTCGTGGGGTGCCGGTTGTATTGGCCTTGGCCTTGGCCCTCATGGAACTCGCCCCGCTCGATGATGTGCCGCAGTTGCTGAATGTCGTCCGAAGTGAGCGGTGCGTTGAGGCCTTGGGCTGTGCGCTTGCGTAGTTTGAGGCCGTTGTACTCGGCGGGGTTGTGCGATGCGGTCACCTCGGCTCCGCCGTCGGTGTCCAGAAATTTCACCGAGAAGTACATGACCGGCGTGGGCACCTGACCTATGTCGGTCACATCTACCCCGGAATCGAGCAAGCCCCGCACGAGCGACCTGTGGAAGCGGGCCGAGGACAGGCGCACATCGTGCCCTGCCACCACGTGCATCCGCTCGCCCCGCGCGGGCTTGATGCCCTGCTGAGCGTAAAGGAAGGTGCCATATGCGCGGCCAAGCCGGTAGTAGATGTCATCGGTCAGGTCCCTGTCTACAATCCCGCGAATGTCGTATTCCCTGAAGATATGTGCCGGCACCACGGCACGGTCAATAGCAGCCATAGCTCTCAACCTCCATTGCTGTCACTTGCTGTCGTACTGTTCTTGTCGCCCTGTCGTGCTGCGTTGTGTTATGGCGTTCTGGTCGGGCGGGGCACACTTCATCGGCATACCCCATTTTACATCAAATACCGGACCGCCGTATGGCAGCCGCCGCGATCTCTGTCGGCTGATACCGGTTGTGTGTAAAAAGGCTGTAAAATCGCACGTGGGGACGCCCCTTGTGGGTGCTCTTAGTGGGTGCCCTTGCCTTGGTGGTGGTGGCCCTTGGCTTGGGGGTGGCGGTCTCTAACCATTGGCGACCGGCGACTGACGGCCCTCTATTGTTGGTGGAATTGACCGTCGGGTAATTCTATGGCGCTCGACCAGAAATGTGGTAGAATCTTGGTGTAAATACTGCACGTTTGTTCGCATGCCGGGCACCGGCACTTATGCGAGCATCTGATTCAAGCCGATACCCCACTGTGAGGAGCAACCATTTCATCATGTTCGTCATGCGCTTTACCATCATAGACCCCGAGGGCACTGTAAGTTTCGTAGCCCCATGCAACGCACTCAAAGCGCTGGTGGCGGCCTGTAGCAAGGGGCCGACCAGATTGGAAGACCTGCTCAAGGCCACCACCCGCTACGACACCGAACTGAAAGATTATGTGCTCAATAGCCTGTCGGTGTTCGATGAGCACAACAGCCATGGACATTACGATCAGATACACAACGCCATCCACCACGCTTCCGAACAGCGCACCTACCACCAGATACCGGCCTTCCGTGTGGTGGACGACGTTACCCGGCAGGCCAGCTTGCAGCCGGTGAAGGCCGGGTTGGTGCTGTTCAATCTGAAGGAGCGGCGCATTATCCAGATACAGAACACCTACGATGACGTCAAGCGTCGTGACCGAGGCCGCGTGCACGAGGGAGGGCAACCCACAAACAGGCTGTATTACTATACCCTGCCTATGGACTGGCAAATCGTGCCTTAGATGAGGGCCGGGGTGCGGGATGCCCGCATCCCCACCTTGCACGCTTGCCTGCCTGCTGTGGCCTTGGCCTTGACCTTGACCGTGACCTCCAAAGTAAAGTGGGAGAACAAACCATATGATCCCAGTAAGGCTTGCTCTGCGCAATTTTATGTGCTACCGAGAGGGCACCTCTGTGCTGGACCTCACCGGAATCCATGTGGCTTGCCTGTCGGGCGAGAATGGGGCAGGCAAATCGGCTCTGCTCGAAGCCATGACGTGGGCGCTGTGGGGCAAAGCGCGTGCCCGCACTCTGGACGACGAGTTGATCAGCAAGGGCGCTTCTGACATGGAGGTGGATTACCACTTCGTTCTGGGCGGCCAGCATTACCGAGTGATACGCAAGCGGGCGCGGAAAGGCTCCGGTGGCACCACCATGCTCGATGTGCAGGTCAGCCCTACCGGAGAAGAAGGCACGTGGCGCTCTATGTCCGGGGGCACCGTGCGCGAGACGCAGGCCCGCATCAACCAACTGCTCAAACTGGATTACGACACTTTTATCAACTCATCTTTCATCATGCAGGGGCGGGCCGACGAATTCACCGTCAAGAACCCTGCCGAGCGCAAGCAGGTGCTGGCCGACATTCTGGGTCTGGAACAGTACGACCGCTTGGAGGAACTGGCCAAAGAAGAGGTGCGCCAGCGAAAGGCCAGAATACAGGAGCTGGACATCCAGATCTCTCGCATCGCCAAGCAATTGGAGGAGCGCCCTGATGTCCAGCATCATCTGGAAGAGTTGGAGCATGCACAGGCGCAGGCACAGCACAGGTTGAACGAAGCGCGCGAGGCACTCGCCGAACTGCTTGCCGAAAAACAGCACCTCGAATACAGCCGGCAGCAGCTAGAGCAGTATAGGAGCCGCTTGCATGAACTGGACGGTTATATCACGGCGGCTGAAAAGCGCATCGGTCAGCACCTCGCCAGAAAGGGTGGATTGGAGCAGATACTGGCCCGCCGCGAAGAGATAGAGCGCGGCTATGCCGAGTGGCAGTCGGTACAGGCACAGGTTGCGCACTATGAGAGCGTGCTTGAGGCGCTGCGCCCTCTAGAGCGTCAGCAGTCGGAGCTTGAGCACGAGATCAGTAGCCAAGCCCAGAACCTACGCCTGCAGATCCAATTCGCCAAACGCGAGATAGAGAATATGCAAGGGGAACTGGCGGCTCGACCTGCGCTCGAACAGCAGTTGGCCGAGGTGCTCGGCATGTTGGACCGGCTGGAAGCGCTACAGCGCCAGCACAGGGATACCCGCTGCCAGCGCGACAACCTGCAAGTGAAGTACCAGAACCTCAGCACCGAAATCACCGACCTCGAACGTGCGGGCAAGGAAATACGCCAGAAGCTTGACCTGCTGACCGCCGCGCACGCGGATGGGAAAGGGCATGCGGACTGCCCGCTGTGCGGCACGCGCCTCGGCGAAGATGCTATGGAGCGCGTGCGTCGATCGTTCGAACAGGATATCGCTGAGAAGCGCGAATCTTACAACCAAAAGCGCAAAGAGCGCGATGCCATCAAAACCCAGCTCGTGGAGGTTGAGAGGCGCCTCGGCGAAGAGGAGCAACAGCTCGCGTCGTTGGAGCAGTATCGTAACCAGAGAGCTGAACTCGACCATAAACTGCAACAACTGGCCGAGACGGAGCGCCAGCTGGAGGGCAAGAAGGCTGACCTCGCCCGCATCGAGGCAAAGCTGGAGCAGGGCGATTATGCTCACGAAGCCCGCCAGAGGCTGGCCGCCGTCAAAGCCGAGATCGAGCGTCTGGCCTACGATGAACAGGCCCACCGGAACCTCAAGGAGAGATTAGCCGAGCTTAAGGGGCACAAGTACGACGACCTGTACGATCGATTGCAGATCGCGGAGCCTGCTCTGGAGGCCGTGCTGGAGGAACTGGAACAGGAAGAACGCCTTGTCGAAGCGTGGAAGCAGCAGCAAGAAGCCATCCGAAAGCAAGAGATAGAGCTAACCCCCCGGCTGGCGCGGCTGGCTGAGATAAGCGAGCAGTACACAGAGAAACAAACCGAAGTGGCCGCGCTCGACCGACAGGTGCGTGAGCTGGAAGGGGCCAAGGGCGAACTCAAGAACAAACTGAAGCAGTATGAGGAGCTTGAGGTTGAGAAGAAAGAGCGCGAAGCCGAGCGTCAGAGCGCGCTCGACGAGAAAGTAATCTACGAAGAGTTGTCCACGGCCTTTGGCAAGAAGGGTATTCAGGCAATGATTATCGAAAACGTCATCCCCGAGGTGGAGGACGAGACTAACGCACTGCTGAGCCGCATGACCGACGGGCGTATGAGCGTGCAGTTCATCACCCAGCGCGATGCCAAAGCTACCAAAGGCGTGATTGAGACGCTGGACATAAACATAGCAGATGAAATGGGCACCCGCGCATACGAGCTGTACAGCGGTGGCGAGGCGTTCCGGGTCAATTTCGCCATGAGGATTGCCCTCAGCAAATTGCTGGCCCGGCGGGCCGGCGCGCAACTGCAAACCTTGGTCATAGACGAGGGCTTCGGCAGTCAGGACGGGCAGGGGCGCGAGAAATTGATCGGCGCCATCAGGTCTATACAGGACGAGTTTGAGAAGATACTGGTCATCACCCATATCGAAGAGTTGAAGGATGAATTCCCGGTGCGCATCAACATCATCAAGACTGGCACTGGCTCTAAAATCGTCATGGACGAGGGCGATTAAACCACCTGCGCAGGCTTGAGGCTGAAGCGTGAGGCATGGCGGGGCAAGCCCTCAAGCCCCCGTTGGGGGATGCTTGCAGGCCGTGTCGGGCTTGTGATAGACTGATGAAGTGAACGCTATCAGGTGGGTAGTGTGGACCGGTGCGTCTGTGCACCGGCGGTCTCGGCACAGAACACAAAAGACATCCGGCACGAAGGAGTACGGTAAATTAAATGGATTTCCTGTTGAACGACGACCAGCGAGCCGTGCAGAAGCTCGCTTTTGATTTTGCCCAGAAAGAGATAGCCCCCTATGCGCGCGAGCACGACGAGAAAGGCACCATAAACTGGCCCGCCATCAAAAAGATGGGCGAGCTGGGCCTGCTGGGCGGGCCTATACCTGAAGAGTATGGCGGGTCGGGCTTCGACTACATCGCGTGGGGCCTGATCTGCGAGGAGTTGGAGCGGGCCGAGACCGCCTTCCGCGTGATCCAGAGCGTGCACGTGGGCCTGAACTCCATGACCCTGCTCCAGTGGGGCACCGAAGAGCAGAAGCGCAGGTACCTCATCCCGCAGGCACGGGGCGAGAAGCTGGCTACCTTCGGGCTGACCGAGCCGGGCGCGGGGTCGGACGCGGGCAACATCGCCACCACCGCCCGCAAAGACGGCGACTACTACATCCTGAACGGCACCAAAATCTGGATCAGTCTGGCCGATGTGGCCGACCACTTCCTCGTGTTCGCCTCGCTGGACCGCTCCAAAAAGCACCACGGCATGGCCGCCTTCATCCTTGAGCGGGGCATG
>DAOTTC010000139.1:0-39855 GCA_034437815.1 Chloroflexia bacterium
CAACAACTGACAGACCGCATCCGTGACTACTTCGGCTCTGATCATCATGAGTACCTTAGACAGAATGTTTCATGAATATGCACTAGGGACAGCGCCATGAGCAACACAGCCGGCAGGAATATGGCTATGCCGATGAGCAGTTGCAAGCCAACGGCACCCAGCAATGGCCACAGTTTCGCCAGCACGCCCCGGTAGGCGCCGGCAAAGTTCACCGGCCTGTCCATGTAACTATCCGCTATGGCGACGGTGAGCGCCCCCTGACTCACGTTCTGCAAAATCCAGTACACGACCGACAACGCCATTATCGCCAGATACAGGATGAGCATGCCGACGAGTAATTCGTTGGTGCCGGTGGTGCCTTCGGTAAAGTCAGAAATGGTATAGTAATTGCCCATCATACTGATGGTCAGGCCCTGAATGAGCAGTTGCAGGGGCACATGTACAACGGCTATGATGGCGAGGAATGTCAGAAAGTGCCTGCGATACATGCGGAACGCCTGATCAAGTATCTCAGGCACGCTTCTGGGCCTCAGCCGTGAAATTAGCGGGTCCACTGCCGCGGATGTCGAGCTTACCATTTCGAGCTCCCTCCCTCCGAACCCTCTGATGTTGTACGGTTGGAGTTGATCAGGGCCACAAGCCCCCACCCCCACCTACGATCGATCCCTCTGACGATCCCTCTGATCGCACGGCATGGGTGACGAACGAAACAGCCTCAAGCGTCACACTCGCCCGTCGGTGTCCAGCAGTATGGTCACCGGCCCGTCGTTGAGCAGGCTCACCAGCATGTGCTCGCCGAACCGCCCGGTCTCCACGTGGATGCCCATATCGCGCCACAGCCGGGCACACCGCTCCACCAGCGCCTCGGCCACCTCGGGTGGGGCGGCATCGATGAACGAGGGCCTTCTGCCCCTGCGCGTGTCCGCATACAAGGTGAACTGCGACACCAGCAATATGGCTCCCCCCACGTCCGTCAGTGACAGGTTAGACTTGCCCTGCTCGTCGGCAAAGATGCGCATCTCGGCTATCTTGCGTGCCATGTAGCGCACGTCCTCCTCGGTGTCGCTTCGACCCACACCGAGCAACACCAGATAGCCGGTGCCTATACGACCCACTACTTCATCGCCCACCTGCACGCTGGCGTGCCTGACCCTCTGAACAACTGCCCTCATCCCCGACCCTCTCCCATTCGAACCATGGTGACACAGAGAACAGAGAGGGCGCGAAGGGAATGCGTCTCCCCGCGTATCTGTGGTTCAAACGTCTTCTTGTTCACCCACAGCGCGGGCCAACATCACCGCGCAGTATGCCTCCATCCCCTCGCCCGCCCCGACGAAGCCCAACCCATCCGTGGTCTTGCCTTTCACGTTGACCCTATCCGGCTCAATGCCCAGCGCCGAGGCAATGGCCTCCTTGATATGGGGCACGTGAGGCGACAGTCTGGGCTGTTGGGCAACCACCGTGCCGTCCACGTTCTCTACCCGCCACCCTTCCTTCCGGAGCATCTCCACCACGCGCGACAGCATCTGCATGCTCGATATACCCTCTATAGCGGGGTCGGATGAAGGGAAGTAGGTGCCGATATCGCCCATGCCAGCCGCGCCCAGCATAGCATCAATCAGCGCGTGCAACAGCACGTCCGCGTCTGAATGCCCCTCTAACCCTTTCTCGAAGGGTATGCGCACCCCGCCCAGCACCAGAGGCCGCCCTTCCACTAGACGGTGCGCGTCGTAGCCAAACCCCGTTCTGTACGCATATGATGCTGGAGAGGGCTGGGGCATGTTGGTCGGTCTCCTGTTGTGGCTGTCAGCATCCCTCCGCGCCAATTCCCAGTTCCCGGCTCCTGATGATGGCCTCGGCTATCCACAGGTCGAGGGGCGTAGTGATCTTGATGTTGGCGCGGTCCCCTTTGAACACCCTAACCTGATGCCCCATAAGCTCCACCGCACGCGCGCAGTCGGTGACTTCCACCGGTTCTTCGCTGTGTTCAAGCGCATCATAGGCACTCTTGAGCAACGAGGCGCGAAAGATCTGCGGGGTCTGGGCGAGCCATACATTGCCACGTTGCAGTGTGCCGGTGACAGTGCCTGCGGCATCAACCGTCTTGACCGTGTCGGTGGCCGGCACCGCAGCGATCGCCGCGCCCACCTCGCGCGCCGCATCCAGACCCCGGCTGATCAGCTCAGGCGTGACGAGGGGTCGCGCCCCATCATGCACCGCCACCCATTCGTAGGGCCGGTCATGCCTGTGCAATTTGGCTACCGCTTCCAACCCGGCCCTCACCGAGTCCATCCTGCGCTCGCCTCCGGGCACCATGACCACCACTTTGTGCCAACCGTACTCCACCTTCATCTCGGCCGCCGCCGCGATGTTGTCCGGGTTGAGCACCAGCACGATGGCACCCACATCCGCGCACTCCTCAAAGGCCGACACCGTGCGTGCCAGCACGGGTATCCCGGCGACAGCCCGCAACTGCTTGTCGGCCCCGCCCATGCGCTGGCTCTTACCCGCGGCTACGATTATGGCTGCTAACTCCCCCGGCATAACGCCTCCTGATGGGTGCAGGGGTGTAAGTGTCTTGGTCGTTGTTCCACTGACCCCTAACTCTTGCCGTTTTTCATCTGGGCGAATATCATCCGCCCGGCCACCGTCTGCAATACTCGGGTGACCACAACTTCCACGTCCGAATTGATGTATTTCTTACCGTTCTCGACCACCACCATGGTGCCGTCGTCCAGATAGCCCACACCTTGCCCCAGTTCCTTGCCCTCCTGAATCACGTGTACACTCATCTCTTCGCCGGGCAGCACCACCGGCTTGACCGCGTTGGCTAGCTCGTTGATGTTGAGCACCTTCACGCCCTGTATCTCGGCCACACGGTTCAGGTTGAAATCGTTGGTGATGATGGGGCACCTGTAGATGCGGGCTATTTTGATCAGCTTGCCGTCCACCTCCGGGATGTCGTCGGCGTCCACCTCGCTTATCTGGATGGGGGCCACCGATTCTTTTTGCAGCCGGTTGAGCATATCGAGGCCGCGCCGACCACGCGCCCGGCGCAGTGGGTCGGGCGAATCGGCGATGTGTTGCAGTTCGTTGAGCACGAAGCGCGGTACCAGCAGCGTGCCGTCGAGGAAGCCGGTCTTGCTGATATCAGCGATACGCCCGTCAATAATGGCACTGGTGTCCACCAGCAGATACTTGTCGGGTTGCAAGGTTTCGCTACTCAAACTGCCCGAGTGCAGTGGCCCAGTGGCGAGGGGGGAGCTTTCGGGGCGCGACAACCTGCCGGTACCGGTCTGTCCGGTCACATCATCGCGGCGCAGCATGGTCAGCGTCTCCAGTATGTCTCGCCTGCGCAACGCGCCTGCATACGCGCCCAGATAAGCCAGCACCAGCGTCAACAGCGTGGGCACGATCTGGCCCATCCACCCCGGCAACATGCCGAGTGGTACCGACAGGATGGCACCCAACACCAGCCCCACGAACAACCCCACCGTGCCCGACAAGAGGTCGGCGGCGGGGGCACTCCTGATCCGGTTGCGCAGCCACCTCAGCGGGTAAACAGTGATATAGGGGATGACCAGCAGACCGAACAGCGCCCCGAAGAAGGTCAGCGGCAGCACCAGTTCGCTGAAGCCCCGTGGGTCGCTCCCGTAAAGCATGGGGGACAGGAATGAGCCCAGCATCAAACCCGCCGCTCCAAACAGCAGCATACCCATGATGCGAAGGATCACATTCAATGACATACTACCTGTCCCATAAAAGGCCGCTTTGAGAATGATGATAGCACATGCCTTCCGGCACTGTCAAAGTGTTCGACCTGATATGGCTCCGCCAACAATCGGGGGTTGCTGGTGGTCACAGGCATATGGGACCGGTGACGAAGCGCGGGCGGACGGCCCACGTACAGGCCCTGCGCCCGCCCCACGCCGCATGAAGCCTTACCTTACCTTACCTTACCTTGCCCTGCTCCAATGCCTTCTTGATACCCTTGGTGGCCTTGGTGTCTCGGGGGCTACTCTATAGTTATTCTCAATGAGCAGGCGGGGATTGACCCCCGATTGTTGCTGGAACCATGACCGGATGGCAGTCTTGACATCGCCTGCCGCTGATGCTAATCTGAATGCAACTTGGCCCTTGCGGGCAGACTGCCACAATCGCGGAGACCGCCCATGCCTCCCTTGCCGGCTGTATCACCTGCAACATCCACACCCACGCTACCCGCTGTACCGGTGACCACCAACCCACCCCCATCGGCCGATCTGGTGGTGATAGGCGGCGGCATAGTGGGCGCGGCCACTGCCTTCTTCGCCGCCCATGCCGGCCTGCGCACTGTGCTGGTCGAGCGGCGGCCCGCCCTGTGCACCCTTACCACCCCGGCCTCGACCGGCGCATTCCGCGCCCAGTTCGACAACCCCGAAGAGATAGCCCTCGTCAAAGAGAGCATATGGCTCTTCGAGCACTTCGCCGAGGTTGCCGGCCTGCCCGGCTACGACCTGCGCCTCAAGAAGCAGGGCTACCTGTGGCTGACCACTACCCCCGAAGGCGTGGCCCGCCAACAGACGCTGGTAGCCCGCCAGCACGAATGGGGTCTTACAGACGTGGAGTGGCTGGACGGTGATGAGGCCCGATCGCGCTTCCCTTACCTGTCGCCCGACGTGCTGGGCGCCCGCTTCCGGCCCGGCGACGGCTGGCTCGATGTGCGCCGCCTCACCATGGGCTACGCCACAGCCGCCGCATCACGCGGCGCCACTTTGGTGATCGGCACCTCGGCCACAGGATTCGATTTGAGCGGCGGGCGAGTGCGCGGTGTACGCACCACACGGGGTATTATCTCCACCGATCACGCCGTCATAGCCGCCGGGCCGTTCGCAGGCGTGGTGGCCGCCATGGCAGAGGTCGAACTGCCCCTATCGCTGGTGCGCCGCCAGAAGCTCATCATGCCCGAAGTGCCCGAAGTGCCCCCAGACGCCCCCATGACCATTGACGAGGACACCGGCGCCCACTGGCGACCAGCCATGCAGGGTGCCTATCTGCTGTGGACCGCCCCCGGCGTGCCACCCGGCCCCCCTCTCGAAGATGTGCCCATCAGCGCCGATTTCGCCTTTGGCCTGCTCGACCCATCCAGCGACCATGCCGTGGCCCGCATTAGCCCTTTCTGGCGTGCCGTTTGGGAGCGGCAGACCGACCACTGGTTCCTGCAAGCAGGCCAGTATGATTACACCCCTGACCACAGGCCCTTCCTCGGCCCTACCCCCGTGCCCGGCCTCTACCTCAACTGCGGCTACAGCGGCCACGGCATTATGGCAAGCGGCGCAGGCAGCAGGCTGGTGATCGACTCCCTCACCGGCAAACTCGCCTCCCACCTCAACCCCTTCCGGCTTGACCGCCCCATGGCCCTCCGCGACATGGACGTGCTCTAATACCACTTACCCCCCGGGAAGGCCATGAATTGGGGATACCCTGCACCCTCTTGGGAACTATGGGAACACCCTCACACCACCCATTTTGGGTTGTGGAGAACTGGGCAAGGATTTCTTATCTGACCCCTTTGAAAAACTCGCCCGCCCCCAATCTCAGCAGACCGTTCACCGATCCAAGGATGAGCCGCGCCCCCTGCTCAACCCACATCCTTGCCTCTTCGCCTGTAGATGCGGTTATGCCCACCACCAACCCCGCGCCCGTCACCACATCGAACACGCGCTTGATCAGGCCCCTCACTTCGTCGTGTGCGGGCCCGTCATAGAAACCCAGCGACATCGAGAGGTCACGCGGGCCGACGATGAACCCGTCTACTCCCTCCACCCGCATCAGTTCATCCAGATGGGCCAGCGCGTCCTTGGTCTCTATCTGCGGCAACACCATTATTTGTTCGTTGGCAAACCGAACGTATTCGTCCTGCGCCATTGGGCCGAGCAGGTAATCGTTGGCCCTCACGGGCGCGATGCCCCTCAACCCCAGCGGTGGGTATTTGACGGCGTCTACCAACCGCTTTACGTCGTCGGCATCGCGTATGCCGGGCATCATCACCCCCATCACACCCACGTCCAGAAATTGCAGGATCAGTTTGGGGTCGGTGCTCCTCACCCGCGCCATGGGCGTCAGCCCTACCGTCTCGCAAGCCCTGACCGTATGCTCCATTTGCACAGGCCCTGCCACCCCATGCTCGCAGTCCACCATGTAAAAATCGAACCCCAGCCGCCCTATCACTTCGGCGATGGTCGGATCGTATATCGGCGTGAGCACCCCGTATGCAGGTTTGCCGCTCCTGACAAGATTTTTCACCGAGTTCTCTCTCATAGCCCTCCTGATGCATGCTCAAGGCGCATGTCGAGCGAGAAGTGTAGGGAAGATGCGACCCTGCTGTGCTGTGCTAGACTATGTTAGGCTATGCCGTGCCCCTATCCCCCTATCCCACTCATCTGACCGGCACATGTTTCGTGCCCGCCGCACTAACTCGTCAAAACACTCCGGCGGCACGCTCACGCTGCCCAGATCGGCGTGGGTCAGCGTGTCCAGCCCGTGGAAATCGCTGCCGCCCGTGGGCACCAGCAGGTACCGCCTTGCCAGACCTTCGAGCCACGCCACCGTCTGCGCGTCGTACAGCCCGTAATAAGTCTCCAGACCGTCCAGCCCGGCCCTCACCAGCCCCGGCAACATACCCTCTACATCGTCCAGCCAAGTGGGGTGTGCCAGCACAGCCACACCCCCGGCCTCGTGCACCAGTGCAATGCACTCTTCGATAGTGAACCGGGTGCGCTCTACGTATGCGGGCCTGCCTCTCGCCAGATATTTATCGAACGCTTCGTCTATAGTCTGAGCATACCCGGCCTCTACCAGCGCCTGCCCCACATGTGGCCTGCCCACCGAAGCTCCGGCTGCTATCTCCTCCACCCGCTCCCATGGGATCTTCACACCCAACCCCGCCAGCAGTTCGACCATGCGCCTGCCCCGGTGGATGCGCTCTTCACGCAGCTGAGCCAGTCTGGCGAGCAGGGGTGGGTACTGTGGGTCGAACAGGTAGCCGAGCATATGCACCTCTGCGCCCTTCACGTCAATGCCGAACTCCACCCCCGGCACAACCCACATATCAAAGCGTGTGGCGGCCCTCTGCGCCTCTTCCAGCCCCGCAAGCGTGTCGTGGTCGGTGATGGACAACACGCCGATGCCGACCTCTGCGGCCCGGCGCACCAGTTCAGAGGGCGTCAACGCCCCATCCGAGGCCGTGGTATGGGTATGCAAGTCAATTTTGCCAGTATAAGCGCTCACAGGGTCAGTATAACACAATGGCGCAGCGCCGCAGGTGCCCCACCGTAACCATGCCGAGGTCCTACCTATTCCCTCTCAAAGTGGGGGCGCCCTGCACCCCCGTTTGTGGGAGAAGAGCAGTGGAGTGCAGAGATACTCCCCTGCCGGGGGTGTGGGGTGTCCCCCAGCTCTCCAATCTTATCCTCTCTAGCCTTGCTTTAGATAGATTTAGATAATGCAGATAATGCGCACAAATACAAAAACCAGCCTCAGGGCTACAGGCGTGTAGCCGATGAAGCTGGTGTTTATCAGCACATAGGGACGACTAAGTGTAGAGCGTATGGCGGGTGCCGATCGTGACAACACCCGCAACACACAGGTTATCGAGGTCGAGCCTCGATAACGAGGCGGATAGCCGTGCGTTCCTCCTCGGCGATCATCACGTCAATAAAAGCGGGTATGGCCACGATGTCAAGCCCATCTGGCTCCAGATAATCGCGCGCGATAGCCACGGCCTTGATAGCCTGATTGGTCGCACCCGCGCCTATGGCTTGCACGTCTGCGCGTCCATGGTTGCGTATCACTGCTGCTATAGCCCCCGCAACCGCGCTGGGTCGAGAATGCGCCGATACCTTCAATACTTCGGTACCGCCGCCAGCAGACTTCTGATTTTCGTTATCTAGCACGGCCGCGTCATTTTTGGCATCCATTCTTGGCCTCCATGGAACAATGTAGTATGTTGGTGCTTGCGCTTCCTCTTTCTAGGCCCGCCTCCAGCGTGCGGTCAGCAAACTTATGCTCATGAATCGGTCCTCCTTACTGCACAATAAGCAGCATAGTGCAGTTACAGTCGGTATATAATAGCGCGGTGCTACGCCGAATCGTGTCCCATTGGCATCTTCGGTATCAACAGATGCCAAGTAAGACCGATGCCATAACCGGCACCGGTCTCACATATAAAGTGAGAGTTGAGGGCCGGATGCACCAGACAGGACAGGGCATGGCACAGTCCTGTATCTTCCGGCCCCCCTCTCCTCTACTGCTTATTTCGCGTACTCCACAGCGCGAGTTTCTCGCACGACCGTCACCTTGATCTGGCCCGGATACTCAAGGCTCTCTTCGATCTTCTTGGCGACGTCCCGTGCGAGGCGCATCGCGCCAATGTCGTCTACAGCTTCGGGCTTCACAAGCATGCGGATCTCACGACCCGCTTGGATTGCGAAGCATTTCTCCACACCCTCGAAGGAGTTAGCCACTGCTTCGAGTGCTTCGAGACGCTTGATGTAGTTCTCCACGCTATCCCGCCTTGCCCCCGGGCGGCCACCCGACAGGGCATCCGCGGCCTGCACTATCCATGCTTCGACGGTCTGAGGTTCTTCCTCGTTGTGGTGAGCAGCGATAGCGTGAACGATCTTCTGCGAGCGGCCCAGCCGTCTCGCAATTTCCGCGCCAATCAGCGCATGGGGGCCTTCGACCTCGTGGTCTACGGCCTTGCCAATGTCGTGCAGTAGCGCGGCAGTCTTAGCCACGTTTACGTCGGCGCCTATTTCCGCGGCGAGTGCAGCGGCTATGCGCGACGCTTCAACTGCGTGGTGCAACTGGTTCTGCCCGTAGCTCGTTCGGAACGAAAGCCTGCCCAGCAGCTTTATGAGTTCGGGGTGTAGGCCCTGAACGTTGGCTGCATAGGCGGCTTTTTCCCCCTCCTCGCGCATCAGGTTCTCCACCTCTTGTTTGGCCTTGGCAACCACCTCCTCCACGCGGGCGGGGTGGATACGGCCATCAGCTATCAACTTGAGCAAAGCCCGCCGGGCCACCTCACGGCGAACCGGGTCGAAAGCTGAGAGGGTGATGGCTTCGGGGGTCTCATCTATGATGATATCCACCCCCGTGGCCTGCTCGATTGCACGGATGTTACGTCCTTCACGGCCTATGATGCGGCCCTTCATTTCTTCGTTGGGCAGTGGCACGATGCTGGTGGTTATCTCCGGCACGAAGTCGGACGCAGTCCTCGCCGCAGCGATAGCCAGCACCTTGCGTATGCGCTCGTCTACTTCCTCTTTGACCTGTAGCTCGATTTCGCGATATCTGCGGTTAGCGTCAGCCCTCACTTCGTCCTCGATCTCGCGAAGTAGCGCGGCCTTGGCTTGCTCTTCGGTCATACCCGCGATGCGCTCAAGCTCCTTGCGTTGCTCTTCACGCATGTTGTTGATCTGGACTTGCAGGGCTTCCAGCTCTCGCTCTTTGGCTTGCAGGGCCTTTTCACGCCTTTCAACCGCATCAAGCTTGCGGTCCAGCGTCTCCTCTTTCTGTTGCAGGCGACGCTCTTGACGCTGTAGGTCTGCCCGCCTGTCGCGATATTCGGCCTCGATCTCGCTCCTTATCTGGTGCGCCTGATCTTTGGCCTGAAGGACCATTTCCTTGCGCTGGGCCTCCAGCTCGCGGAGGGCTACCTGCGCCTTCTCCTCGGCTGTGCTGACCCGCTGGTTTGCCAGTTCTCGCTCTCTGGCCATGGCCGATCTGGACAAAACCAACATGACTACGGCAACCACAGCTACGATCAAGAAAAAGGCTGCCGCTAGCCACGGTAGCATTTCCATAATTCACCTCCCTATTCAATTTTTAAGGTACGTCCTGCGACGTGGTGATATATCGTTTACCGTTCAGAGCAGGCATTATAGCAAACGCCTGCCTTCTGACAAGCCTTTACGATATGGCCTGCGAGCTACGCTCTATACCAAATTCCTTCGGAGAGGTCATAAAATAGAGGGGGTGCTGTTGGGGGACGTTTACGCCTCGCATTTGTGGGGTAGCCCACGCGCACTCTCGGTTCTTGGGCGGATTTCACTTCGCCCCGGCGCCTCCATTTTATTGCCTTTCACAGAGAACTTGGTATTAGCGCTTGCACGCCTGCAGGCTCACCGCCTGCTCAGGCTCCTCTTGAAATTATAACATAATATTGGGCCTATCATATAATGTTAATGTTCACCTGTCAAGGTGTCTTGCTAATACTTGTGGCAGTAGTTTTAGCTTCATCGAAATTTCCCTCCCCCACTAACCACGTCTATTGCCCCGCCCCAATGCCACGGCTCGGTGGAAAACCCGACCCATCCGTTTCTGGCGGTGCTATACTCGCTGCGCGTGGCATGTGGCCCGCAACCTGATGTCGGTCAAGTCGTTATGCTTTTGGAGGCTAGCCGAACCGGTAGAGACTACGGGTCAGGGCCACACGGGCGGCGCCAAGCACACACCCGGCACGCACGCCGGCCAATGTGCACACCCATCACCCATGCATATTGGGGCACAAGGCACAAACACCGCACCGACCGCCCGGCCCCACAGGCTTCCCTGACCCTTTACAAAACAGGATAGGAGGGTAGACCGTTATGAATCGCAAACAAGTCATCACCGCCAAAGCAGGTGTGGGGCTGGTCAGCTTGCTGACAGTGGGCGCTGTGGTGCTCAATGCCATGCCCGCCGCGGCGGTAGACTTTGCTCACCCGGCCTTCAGACGCGTGTGGGACCGCACCGACTCGCTCGTGGCTTCGGGTCAGGTGAGCCGCACGTGGTTCTGGGGGCCAGAACCCCGCGCTGCCGCTCAGGAGCAATACGTTGATGCGCCCACCGGCACCGGCACCCGGCTGGTGCAGTACTTCGACAAGAGCCGCATGGAGATCAACAACCCCAACGCCGACCCCAACACCCAGTGGTTCGTCACCAACGGCCTGCTCACCATCGAGCTGATCAGCGGCTTCATGCAGGTCGGCGATAATGCCTTTGTACCCCGCTATTCGGCCCATATCCCCATATCAGGGGATATCGACGATGCGCAGGCCCCCACCTATGCCACGTGGCTCGGCGTGTCCAACACCCGCCGAGGCGACCACCCACAGCCCGACCGGCGCGGCCAGTTCGCCACGTGGACCATCAACCGCGCAGGCGTGGTGGGCGACGACCCGGCCAAGGCCTCGGTGCCCGGCACGCGCATCACCTATTACGAGCCTATCACGCGCCACAATATACCCGACATCTTCTGGCAGTTCTTGAACGCCACCGGCCCGATCAGCCAGACCGGGCAGATAGTCAACGGGCGGCTGATCGAACCATGGTTCTATGCATCGGGCTTGCCCATCTCCGACCCCTACTGGAGCCGGGTGAAGATCAGAGGCGAGATGCAGGAAGTGATGATACAGGCGTATGAGCGGCGTGTGCTCACCTATGTGCCCACCAACCCGCCCGGCTGGCAGGTGGAGATGGGCAACATCGGCCTGCACTACTACGACTGGCGTTACAGAGACGCCGGCAAGCCCACTGGCACGGTTACAGCCGTGCCCGGCACGCCCACCGCATCACCCGGCACTACCACCCCCATCGCAACACCCGGCACGCCCACCCCCACGATCACCGGTACTCCGCCCACCGCAACGCCAACTGCCACGGCCACGCCCAACGTGGTGACGCAGGGGGTGATCGCCTTCGCCTCCGAACGCAGTGGCAATCTGGATATCTGGCGTATCAAGGGCGACGGCACCGACCCGGTCAACCTGACCCGCAACCCGGCCGTTGATGACTACCCGGCCTATTCGCCCGACGGCAGGAAGATAGCTTTTGCTTCTAACAGGGATGGCAACTTCGAGATATACGTGATGAACGCCGATGGCTCAGGCATCACCCGCCTGACCAACAGCCCCGGCGACGACATCCAGCCTGCGTGGTCGCCCGACGGCACTAAGATAGCGTTCACCTCAACCCGTGGCGAACAGCCCGGCGATATCTTCGTGATGAACGCCGACGGCACCAATCAGGTGAACATCACCCAGTGGCCGGGCAGGGACAGCGACCCTAGCTGGGGCAGCACCGGCAAGATCGTCTTCACGTCGAGGCGCTCAGGCACCTCGCAGATATATGTGGTGAACCCAGACGGCACGAGCCTGTCTTCGCCACTTACCTCCGCTGGCGAGAACAGCCTGCCCAAATGGAATCCGCTCGCCAACCGCATCGTGTTCGTCTCCAACCGCGACGGCAATCTGGAGCTGTATGTGATGGGTTCGGGCGGTCAGGACCAGACTCGACTCACCAATAACACAGCCGAGGACTGGGACCCGGCCTTCGCCCCAGATGGCAGCAGGATCGTGTTCTCATCCAACCGCATCGCTTCCAACAACCTCGAGCTGTACATCATGAACGCTAACGGCACCAATCAGGAGCGCCTCACGGTGCAGGCGGGCAGAGATGTACACCCGAGCTGGAGCCTGCCCCCCAAACCATAAGCCGATGAGCAGGGGCCAACCACCGGCATGGTGGTTGGCCCCTGCTTCTGCGGTTGGCATCCAATTACCGTAACTGTATGTGCTGGGCACCCCTTGTGGGTGCCCTTTGGTCCCGTGTGCTTGGTGGCCCTTGGTGGAACTGCTTCGGGCGAGGTCCTTGCTAATGCCTGCCGTTTATAGTACAATCCCTGATATAATGGGCATGCTTATCTGTGCCAATTCAAGTCTTGGTAAGAATCGCCCGGCTGGCAGCGTTACCAGAATGAGAGATAGTAGCCATTCTCCGGTGTGACCAGCGACCAGCCCCTATTAAGCTCCGACGGGCCGCGGCCTATCAAACCTTGATTAAGGAGACCTATGAAGACGCAGCGCCGGCGTAATCCGACCCAGCGCCATGCACCACCAGAGTCAGGAACAGATGCAGGCTTACCTGTAGGTGATAGCGGCAACGGCATGGAAGAGGGCCCGCTCGTGGACCACGGCGCGGGCGCCTCAGATGCTCTGAGATACAAGGCCAGCGACCCTCAATTCAACTCCCCGTCACATACAGGCACCGCTGACAGGCAGGAGAGGCGACAGGCCGCTTCTACGTCTTCGGAAGCGAAGGGGGGCGCGCACCGCACACCTGAGGTTGATGCCGACCCAGACGCGGGCACAGCCGCCGAACCCGAGCACGCCACCCGACCTGCTGTGGCGCCCACACTGCCCGCACTGCCACGGCGCAGGCATCACCCCATGTCGCCCCCGCCTGAGCGCGCCGGGCAACCTTCGGCGGCAGGTCCCACTGCAAGCGGCGCGCCCCAGAAGGCCAAGGCCGCGGTCGTGGAGCAGGCCCCGGCCCCCATGCAGGCCGCCGGCGGCTGGCGGATGCTCATCACCTATGAGAATCTGCTGTGGCTGGGTATTTTCCTGCTGGCTGTGGTCACGCGCTTCTGGGATCTGGGCAACCGAGGCATCCATCACGACGAGAGCCTGCACGCCGTTTACGGGCGCAACCTGTACATCGGCGTCGGCTACCACCACGACCCGATGATGCACGGACCGCTCCAGTTCCACCTGATCGCGCTGATGTACTGGCTGTTCGGCACCACAGACGCCACGGCACGCTTCGCCTCGGCCTTCTGCGGGGTGTGGGTAGTCATGTCGCCGTTCTTCCTGCGCCGCCAGATGGGCCGCCTGACCGCGCTGGTGGCTGCTTTCCTGCTGCTCGTGTCCCCCAGCGTGCTCTATTTCAGCCGCATGGCCCGCGAAGATGCCATCTTCTCGGCCATGGAGATGATAATGATCGTAGGTCTGTGGCGGTTTGTCTCTACCCGCAGGCCCGCTGACTTCTTCGTGTTCTGCGCCGGGCTGTCGCTCATGTTCACCATCAAGGAAAGCGCCTACCTGACCACGCTGGTGCTGGCCATATTCTTCGTGGTGCTGTTCGCGCTCCAGTCCGGTTATGCAATAATGGCGGCGCTGGGCGGTTACGTGGCGGCATTGGGGGGGTTTGCTCTGTGGGTCAAGCAGAACACCATCGTGCGCGATGGCTCCGGTCAGGTGATACATGGCACCATCCCCGAACTGCCCAGCATACAGAGCACCGACCCCTCGTATGACATGATAACGACCTTTATGGGGCAGTTGTTCACGCACCCACTGGTGCTGGGGGGCATCATCATCACGCTGATATTCGTGGTGGCGGTCATTTTGCTGTTCCGCATGGAGCGCAACCGCCTGATTTTCGAGCAGGTACGTGGCCGAGGCCGCGTGGCGGTTGCCCGCCGGTCTCTGCCTGCCAGAAGGCTTGGTGCGCGCCCAATTGCGGGCGAAGGCGAAACTCAAGATGGCCGCACCGCCACCACCGTCCCTAGCGAAGCACTTGCAGAGGCACGGGTGGACCGTGCCCGGCCTTCGGATGGCGATGGCGATGGCGATGATGCCCCTGCCAATGATGTGCCCGTGTCCGAGCCGCTGTGGAACCCCCGCAGGCTGGAGCCGAGGCCGGGCACGGTATTGGCGCACTACGAGCCGGGTTCGATACCCCACCTGCTGGGCGCGTTGCTGTCTCGCCCCTCGGTCATATTCATCGGGCTGGGGATCGCGCTGGCGATCTACGTGGTGCTGTACACCGTGTTCTTCACGGATATCCCGCGCGGCATCGTGTCAGGCTTCTTCGGGTCGCTGGGCTATTGGATGGCCCAGCACGGCGTGGAGCGCGGTGGGCAGCCGTGGTTCTACTACAGCCTGCTGATCCCACTGTACGAGCCGATTGCCGTGTTCTTCAGTTTGGCTGCGGTCGTATTCTTCGGTGTGCGGGGCATGCGCTGGGTGCTTCGGCGCAGGATGGAGCGGTTCGAGACCGGCGAGCCGGGCTTTGGCATGTTCAACACTGACCGCACAGTGCCCTTCGCTAAGTTCAGCGCGTTCTTGCCGCTCTCGGTCATATGGTGGCTGACCGGGGTGTTCGTGATCTACAGCTGGGCCGGTGAGAAGATGCCGTGGTTGATGATGCACATGGTGCGTCCGGCCATTTTGCTGGCATCGCTGTTTATAGGTGCGCTGTTGGCCGCTATGCTGGCGCGGCGCAGTGCTCTTGCCAGCGGGCACACCCCCCAGCCCCAACCTCAACCTCAGCCTCAGCCGGTAACGGTGGGGCGCAGGTCGAGGGGGCAAACCGGGGCATCGAGAACCCAGTACGCACGTGTGCAGGAGCCTCCATGGGTGGCGTGGAACCGGCCAAACTCGTGGTTCCCGGTGCTCACATACCTGACCGTGTTCACCGTGCTGGCGATGTCGTGGGGGTTGAGCATGAACGCGATAGTAGCCTCCAGCGACTACAGGTCGTGGGGGGTCACGTGGTTGTTCCCCATCATGATTCTGGCGCTCACCATTGCATATGCAGTGTGGTTGGGCATAGGCCGTGCCGTGCGCTATTTGGCCCTCGCGGTGCTGGCGGCCTTCCTGTTCTACCAGTTCCGTTCGGCAGTCATGCTGTCTTACAACCAGCCTGACGTGCCCAAAGAGATGGCTGTGTACGTGCAAACTTCGCCGGACGTGACGCGGGTGGTGCGCGAGATGGAGGCGTACTCCAAACTCACCACGGGCGGCATGTACATGAAGGTGGTGTACGACAGCTTCACCTCGTGGCCCTTCGAATGGTACCTGCGCGATTACCAGAACAAAACCTTCATAGGGGCAGGCGAAGCCAACCCCAGCCCCGACACGCCGGTCATGTTGCTGGAATACGCCCGTCATTCCAGCGACCCAAAGCTGGAGCAGGAATACATCGGACAGCGCTACGCCATGCGCTGGTGGTTCCCCGAAGAATGGTACAAGAACGAATTCATCCCCGGCCAAGACCCTAAATCTGCGCCCTTCTTGCAGCAGCTTGGCGGGGCTGCCAACACTATCTGGGTGACCCTGACGGAGCCTCAGCTCACTGGTACGCTGTGGAAGTATCTGGTGTTCCGCGAGCCGCCCAAGCCGCTTGGCTCCGAGGATATGATCATATTCATCCGCAAGGACGCCTATCAGCAGTATTACTACTTGCAGTACCCACCCATACCTTCTACCGATTTGCCGGGGGACTCTATAACACCACCCCCGCCACAGCGGTAGGAGCAAGGGCCTGACCATACTCAAGAATGAGGACTACAGGATAAGGAGACTATGGATAATCGCCGCTTTAGCGCACGCGCAGAATATGGTTCGGTGGAGCGGCCCGCATACGGGCGGGCCACGATACCCTTCCTCGACCGGGCCGTAGAGATCGGCAAGCTCAACTGGGAGGTCATCGCGTTCGTGGGCCTGATGGTGATAGCGGCCCTCACCCGGCTGTGGGATTTAGGGCCACGCGCCCTGCACCACGACGAGTCGATACATGCGTACTTCTCCAATTATTACCTGAGGACGGGCAATTACACCAACCCCGGGGGACCGGGCCTTGGTGGATATGACCCGACCTATCACGGGCCGTTCCTGTACCACGTGACGGCGCTGGCCTTCTGGCTGTTGGGCACAAGCGACGCCATCACGCGCATCATGCCGGCCTTTTTCGGCATCATCCTTGTGGGGCTGTGCTGGCTGCTGAGGCCCTTCACAGGCCGCTTGGCCGCGCTCATCGCAGCGTTGCTGGTAGTGTTGTCGCCCAGCATCTCCTATTACTCGCGGTCCCTGCGCCACGATATCTTCGCGCTCACCGGCACGTTCATGCTCTTCCTCGGCATCCTGTGGTTCGTGCGTACTCACCAGCCCAAGTGGGTATATCTGGGGGCGGTAGGCCTCGCCATATCCTACTCCAGCCATGAGTTGACCTACATCATTTTATTCATCTTTGTGGTGTTTCTGGTGCTGGCCGCACTGCTGTACAACGTTGTGGGCGACAGGTTGCGCTTCAGCCGAAGGGACATCGAAGAAGCCATCAATCCGGTGCGTAGCGCGCTGGACTCGCTGCTCATACAGCGTTGGACGCTGATCGGGGCGGTGCTGGTGTTTCTGGCTATCTACGTGGTGCTGTACACCAACCTGCTGACTAAGCCCAACTTGATACTCACCGGCTTCTACAAGGGTCTGGAGTACTGGCTGGGCCAGCACGGGGAGGCGCGCGGCAATCAGCCGAGCTTTTACTACACTATGCTGATGTTCATATACGAGCCGCTGGCCTTCATAGCGGGGCTGGGTACGCTGGGCTACATTGTGGTCAAGTGGTTGCGGGCGGACGGCGACATCGCGCCCACCGAAGATCAGCACGAGTTCGAGCAAGTCCGCACCACGGACGAATACGGGGTAGCCCTGCCCAGCATCGAGACCATGCGCGGGTTCACCATCAGCTTTGTAGCCTTCTGGTCGGTGGCCGCTTTCATTGGCTTCTCGATCGCCGGCGAAAAGATGCCATGGCTCAACATGCAGGTGGCTTTCCCATTCTCGCTTTTGGCCGCCATGGGACTGGCTAAACTGCTGACCACTGTAGAGTGGCAGCAGGTGTGGCGTGCCGGAGGGGCGCTGCTCGGCGTGGTGACTGTGCTGTTCCTCTTCTCCGCTTTCGTACTGAGGGCGCACCTGAGCGGGGAGATGCCCGCACCAATGGGCACCAGCACCCAGTTGCAGTTGGGCATGCGGGGAGTGCTGTTGTTCCTCATAGCCGTCGGACTGCTGGCGCTTGCCAGCTGGCTGGCGTACCGGATCCTGCCCGGCAGGGCGGTCAAGGTGGTTGCGCTCACCCTCGCCATTCTGCTGCTGGGCTATGGGATCCGCTCGATGATGCTGGTCAATTACCGGCACGGGGACGTGCCCGTGGAGATGCTGGTGTACACGCAGTCGGCCCCCGATGTGCCGATCGTCGCGGACATGGTCAAGCGCCTATCGAGGGACGTGACGGCATTTGATGCGCGCAACGCGGCGGATGTGACAGGGGGCAACAGCTTGCCCATCGGCCTCGATCAAACCGACGCCATAGAGTGGCCGTTTGATTGGTACTTCCGCGACATGCGCCAGATCCAATACTTCAATGAGCAGCAGTGGCAGGCAGGCACGCCGCCCAACGTCCCACCCAACATCCCGGTGCTCATCGTCAGCGAAGCCACCAACAACAACCAGAACTTCCAGAACTTCGTGAAAGACAAGTATGTCTCTCAGAAGTATGTGCTCAACTGGTGGTTCCCCGAGGAGGCCTACAAGAAGAACAATGAGCAGGGGCAGTTCGTGGGGGACATACCTACCGCTTGGAACTGGCTGATAGGCAACGGCATGAAGTACCTGCTATACCGTAATCCGGGCTTGCCGCTCGGCTCGCGCAACTTCTATCTGTATGTGCGTAACGATCTAGCCCCTAAGACCGGATTGGCGGCCCCGAGCGGGGTGACTACGGGCGGTACGGCGCAGGGTCCCAGCCCCGATGGTCCGGTGTATAAGATGACCGATCTGGCGCCGGCAGGGGTTGAGCGCGGCCAGTTCAACCTGCCAAGGGGTATGGCGGTCGGGCCGGACGGCAGTTTCTACGTGGTAGACACCGCGAACATGCGCATCCAAAAGTTCGATGCATCGGGCAACTTTGTTGCCATCATCGGCAACGGCAAGGGCAACGGCGACGGCCAGTTCCTGCCTTTCTCGGATGAGGCCGTGGGCACCGGCCCGGGTGGCATAGCGGTGGACAAACAGGGCAATATCTACGTGGCCGACACGTGGAACCACCGCATTCAAAAGTTCGACGCCAACGGCAGGTTCCTGCTCAAGTGGGGCGAGTTCATCAACTTCGGCGACCCAAACGCCGCCAACGACCCCAACCGCAACAACAAGTTCTTCGGGCCGCGTGGCGTGGCTATAGGTCCAGACGGCAACGTGTACGTCACCGACACCGGCAACAAGCGCGTGGTGGTGTTCGACCCCACCGGCAAGTACTTGCGGCAAATCGACAGCGGCATGGACGCGGCCAAAGTACAGGCCAACTACGTGTTCAACAAGCCCGGCGAAATGAACGAGCCAATTGGCATCGTGGTTGACAACGCCGGCAACGTATATGTGGCCGATACCAACAACCAGCGCATCCAGAAGTTCGACCCACAGGGCAAATTCGTGGCCCAGTGGCCTGTGCCCGCGCCCAACTGGAGCCCGGGACCCTATCTTGAGCCGTTTCTGGCTATAGACGGTGAGGGCAACATCTATGCTACCGCGCCCACCGGACGCAAGGTGCTCAAGTTCAGCCCCACCGGCCAGCTCCTCGGCGAGAAATCCTCGGAAGGGGCCGTCAACCTGACCACACCCACCGGCATAGCAGTGACGCAGGACGGCACGGTGTACGTAGTAGACACCGGCGCGCATGGTGTGGTTAATCTGGGCAAGATACCCTGAGGCTTCGGCTGTTCCCGCCCCTATTCTAAAGGGCACCCTTATCGGCGGAACCGATGCGCTTCACATCTTGACGCATACCCCCACTTTTGCGTTATAATGACATTGCCGACAACGACGTCGCGGTCTGGCATGGATGCTCTGCTATTCGGGCAGGTGCCGAGTCTGGGGTCGTTGTCATTCTCTTTTTAAGTAGCTCGCATCCACCCTGCCTGCCATGTGATATAGGATATACTTTGCTGCTTAAATCTCATGTGAAATGGAGGCACTGCCTTGATAGAGTACAAGACTGAAACACAGATACAGGAGAAGCCAACACAGCCAGAAGAAGCCCAGTCGCCTGAGGAACTGCTGAAACAGCGCCGTGCCTATTATTACGGGCTTGTGGACCAGATATTCAAGACCAAAGAGGACAGGCAGGGTTTCAACATCCGCCGCACCGAGCTTGGGGGTCTCACTTTGCACGAAGTGCTGGGCATGTACGCCGCCATGCGCACCTCGCGCGAGATAGATCTGATGATGCAACTGCTCCAGCGCACAGGCAATCTGTGGTTCTCCATCGCGGGGGCGGGCAAAGAGGCCATCAACGTGGCCACGGCGGCCCACCTGCGCCCGGACGACTACAAATTCCCCTACTATCGAGATCAAGCCCTCGCCCTGTGGTGTGGCATCACGGTGCTCGACATCCTGCGGCAGAGCGTGGCCTCGCGCTACGACCCACAGTCGGGTGGGCGGCAAATGTCCAGCCACTTCGGCTCCATCCCGTTCAACTTCCCCACAGGCTCCACTATGACCGGCTCACAGGCCTTGCCCGCCGTGGGCTGTGCCTCGGCCCTCAAACTGGAGAAGAAGCTTGGCAAGAAGTTCTCCCGCCCGGCCAAAAACGGCCACGACGACGCCATCGTGTACACCTCGGTGGGCGACGGCACCACGTCCGAAGGTGAGGTAGAAGAGGCTATAAAGGACGCGGTGCGCAATATGGCCCCCATCATCTTCATGATACTCGACGATGAATGGGCTATATCCACCCCCGTGGACGTCAACATACCGGGCGGCAGTGTGTCGGCCATGTATCGGCGCTACTCCAACCTGCCCAAGGGCAAGCATTTGGAAGTGATCGAGGTGGACGGCACCGACTTCGTCGAGTCCTACAGGGTGATGCGCGACGCGGTCAAATACTGCCGCGCCCGCAAGGGTCCGGTGTTGATACACGCCCACGTCACCCGCCCGCTCAGCCACTCCTCGGCGGACACGCAGTCCCTCTACCGCTCGCCGGAAGACCTCGCCGCCGAGGCGGCGCGCGACCCGCTGGCCCGTATGGTGAGCCTGCTCGCAGGCTATAACGTCACCGAGGACAAACTGAAGCAACTGGATTCGTTGATCACCACCGAGGTGCGTAAGGCGGCGGAGCAAGCGGTGAGCGAGCCCAAGACCGACGCCGCCACCATCGAGCACCACGTCACGGCCACCCCTTATTTCCTGCGCGTCAAGTCGTTCCGGGACAACCCCGGCGCCAACCGCCTCGAGGAGGACCAGACCGGCGAACCCATCCCCATGCGCGACCTGATCAACCGCACGCTCAGCGAGTTGATGGAGAAGGACGAGCGCATCGTCATCTTCGGCGAGGACGTTGAAGACTACCCGGTGCCCGAGATGGCGGGCAAGCTGAAAGGTAAGGGTGGAGTGTTCCACGTGACGCGCGGGTTGAGCTATACATTCCCGGGCCGTGTGTGGAACTCGCCGCTGGCCGAGGCCACCATCTTGGGCACGGCCATGGGCTATTCGTGCGCGGGGTTCCTGCCCATACCCGAAATCCAGTTCCGCGACTATATACACCCCGGCTGGCAACAGCTTGTGGACGAGATAGCCACCCTGCGCTGGCGCTCCAATGGCACCTTCTCGTGCCCTATGGTGATCCGCGTGGCCTACGGCGACTTCCTTGGGGGGGCAGGGGCCATCTGGCACAGTGAGGCCGCGGTCGGCCCTATCGCCCACTATCCGGGCCTGCGCGTGGTGGTGCCGTCGCTCGGCTCAGACGCGGTGGGACTGCTTCGCGAGGCCGTGCTGTCGGGCGACCCGGTGGTGTACCTCGAGCCCAAATCTCTGTACGAGGCCAAGGTGTCGCGCTCGTACTACCCCGGTCCCGACTACCGGGTGCCGCTGGGCGTGGCCCGCGTGGCCCGCGAAGGCACCGACATCACCATAGTCACTTACGGTAACATGTGGCCGCGCTCCATGGCCGCCGCCGACAAACTGGCCGCGGAATACGGCATCAGCGCCGAAGTGATCGACCTGCGGACCGTGGACGCTGGCTACGACCGCACCACCGTGCTCAACTCTATCCGCAAGACCGGCCACGTGCTGGTCGCGGACGAGGACCGAGCCATGGGTGGCTTCGGCTCGTCGGTGGCCGCCGAGATCGCCAGCAACTGGTGGGACCTGATCCACGGTCCCATCGGGCGTGTGCACCCCAAGTTCACCCGCGTGTCCTATGGACCGGCCGGCGAGCGCGCGGTCATGCCCAACCCGGACGACATCGTGCACGAAACCCTGCGTGTGCTGGGCATGCGCCGTAAACAGTCATAGCCATACTTATGCTCTGTGGAGGGGAGCAGTGCAGTGGGGGCACCCCATACCCGAAGGGTACCCATCCTCAGGGGTGCTCCCCCACCCCCACCGTTTATCGCCCTTGCATTATAATCTCACATCCCTTTGCCGACTGGAAGGGGAGTTGACAGGATGGGCATCTCCAGCCCATGCGCTTCCAGCAGGGCCTGATCTTGCAGGATGCGCTCCGTAGGGCCATCGGCAACTATCTGCCCTTCGTCCATGACTATGGTGCGCGCGCACAGCTCGGCCACCATGGGCAGGTCATGTGTAGCCAGCAGGATGGTCTGAGGCAGTGCACGCAGCAGGTTGATCAGCCCCCGGCGTGCGCGTGGGTCCAGCCCGGCGGATGGCTCATCCATCACCAGAACCTCCGGGTCCATGGACAGCACGGTAGCTATGGCGATGCGCTTCTTCTCACCGAGGCTCAGGTGGTGTGACACCCGGTGCGCATAATCCTGCATATTGACTGCGGCCAGCGCCCTCTCCACCCGCGCACGCACCTCAGGCTCTGGCAGGCCCTGATATATCGGGCCGAAGGCCACATCGTCAAACACAGTGGGGGAGAACAGTTGGTCATCGGGCGATTGAAACACCAACCCCACCGCCGCCCGCACGCGCCGCAAGGTTTTGTCATTCAACTCCATGCCACACACCTTTATCACCCCGTGCCCTGAGAGGATGCCGTTCAGGTGCAAAAGCAGGGTGGACTTGCCTGCGCCGTTGGGCCCCACCAGCGCCACCTTCTCGCCGGGTCCTATGGCAAAGGACACCCCACGCAGTGCTCTGTGACCATCGGGGTAAGAAAAAGACAGGTTGCTAACTTCTATCACATGCCGGGTATCTTGCATAAGCAGATGACCGCCTATCCGAGGAAATTGCTCAGGGCCAGCAGGCCTGCCAGTAGTGCCACGCCAACCACCAGCACAGCCCACTGGGCTGTAGGCACTTCCGGCAGGGACAGGGTGCGCACCTCGCCATCGTACCCACGTGCCATCATGGCCGCATAAATTCGGTCGGCGCGGCTGAAGGATCGAAGGAACAGGTTGCCCGCCATGCCGCCCGTCACGCGGGCACGCCACGCAATACTGCCCCCCGGCTTGAGGCCGGGCGCATGGGGCACGGCCAATTGCCCGCTGCGGGCCTCTCGTGCCCTCATCAACCTTACGGCTTCGTCGGCCAGCACGAACAGGTAGCGCCACATCAGCCCGAAGACCACCACCAGCAGGCGCGGCACCTTCAGGGCGCGCATGGCCACCAGCAGGTCAGGAAATTGAGTGGTGCTCGCAAGCAGCACCGCCGCCTGCACCGACAGCCATGACTTGATTGCTATGCTGGCAAACCGTTCCACGCCGGGCAGGGTCACCGCCAGCTCTCCGAACCCCACAGGTATGTGCAATAACACCGATCCTTGAGTGGTAAAGATCACCGGCAGGGCTGCCAGCACAAAAGGCAGGGCCAGCGAAGACCTCTTGAGCACCCATCTTACACCCAGCTCAGACAGCATCTCCACACACAGCAGAAGCGAAAAGAGCAGGATGTAGGCCGGCCATGCGCCCACCGGCATGAGCGTGGCCGCCAACACGATGCACAGTGCCAGCACCAGTTTGATGCGGGCGTCCAGTCGGTGCACCGGGCTCGCACCCGGCGTGTACGGGTCAAGGAAGTGTATATGCATGACTTGTGCGATTCCTGATGCTGAGGGCTACTGACGACGAAGGTGGGCCTGAGACCTGAGGTCGCCTAAGAGCCATGTCACAGGCGCCTTTTAGCCCACTACCGCTAACTGCATCAGCTGCCAGCAGTTGGCCTGCTGCGGCGCATATGGGCTACAGCCAGCGCCACAGCAAACACCACCAGCGTGCCCACCACGCCTGCGACAATTGTAGCCAGCGCCTGATTGGATATGCCGGGCATGGAGTAATCAGGGATGATGGTGAAGGACGGGGCCTGCTGTTTGCTCAGAAAGCCATACTGCTCGGCCACCCATTCCAGTCCGTCCGGGTTCTGCGATGCCAGAGGGGACAGCACGGCCAGTATAATGGCGATCACCAGCCCCGCCAGCCACACGAACCTGCCCCCTCGCTGAGGGGCCGCACCTATTTTCAGCAGGTCAGGCCGGGTGGCGCTGATGAAAGCCAGCGCGCCCACTGTGATGAGCCCCTCACCTATGCCTATCAATGCGTGCACGGAGGCCATAGCAGGCACGGCGATGTTGGCCGGGGCAGTGCCTGACAGGGCAAGCTCTAGCGCAGCAGCCAATGAGGCCACAAATATAGAGGTCCATGCCGCCACGAAGCCCGCAACCGGCACACCCCACCTGCGCCCTGCCGTAACCCGCCACAGCGCTCTGTATACCATATACGATACGGCCACGCTAATCAGCGCCATGTTGAACAGGTTCGAGCCCAGCGCCAGCAGTCCACCATCTTGAAACAGCAGTGCCTGCACAGATACCACGCACGTGAGCACCAACATAGCGGCCCACGGCCCAAGCAGGATCGTGGCAATGGCCCCACCAAGCAAATGGCCCGACGTGCCCCCGCTTATCGGGAAGTTCAGCATCTGGCCGGCGAAAATGCAGGCTGCAAGCACCCCTATCAAGGGCACCTGACGCTCGCCAAGATCGCGCCCTGTGCGCCTTAACGCATATGCTATTGCAACAATGCTTGCCAGCCACAACACCACAAGCACAGGCCCCGACACAAAGCCGTCAGGGATATGCATAGCTACGGGTGCCAGCAACATAGCGGACTCCTTTCAGCAAAATACCGGGGTTGATAACCAGATATGTCCATTCCATATGGTTAGCGCACCCAAAGCGCTGAGCCATTGGGCAGGGAACCGGTAGCTAACCCATTATATGTATTTTTGCAACTAGTTGCAAACAGTTCGCCCCATATGCTATACGTGCTATGCAACAGTTTGGATTTGTTCATCCAACCCCGAGTCTGCCACCCGGTATCTTTCGAAATACAGGCTGGCTCAGGATCCCCAACGGTGACCCGGCGGCAAAGCGATCAGCTATGGGTTTTGACAGCTACGGGCGGCAGATTTATACTTTCCCTGTGCGGAGGTTAATCGGGTGATGGGCAGGGACAGAGGCACGAGTATGGGCATGGACAAGCATGACCGAACAGGACTGGCCATCACGCCGGTCACACGAGAATATCTTGAGACCATCTATAACCTGACTGTGGAGGGCGACCCGGTGGTAGGCGCACGCCTCGCCGAGAAGTTCGGCGTGTCCGCGCCCAACGTAGCCGAGGTGTTGCGTCGCATGGAACGCCACGGCTTGATACGCATGCCGGGGCGGGGACGAGGGCGGCAGGGCGAGGGCATCGAGCTGACGCCGGAGGGGCGCGCACAGGCCGAGGCCCTGCTGCGTCAGCACAGGCTGGCCGAGCGCTTTCTGGCCGACGTGCTGGGCATGGACTGGGTGCAGGCCCACGAAGAAGCCCACCATTTAGAGCGAGGCATGTCCCCCGCCATTGAAGAGCGCCTGTTCACCCTGCTGGGCAACCCCCGTACCTGCCCCCACGGCAACCCCATCCCCGGCCCAAAGCTCGACCCTATAAATTACCTGCGCGAACAGCATGCCATCCGCCTCGTCAGTGCACCGCCCGGTGTACCCATGAAAGTTGTGCTCATCTCCGAAGTGGTGGAGGACGAAAGCGCATTGCTCAACTATCTGGGCCAGATGCAGATAATGCCCGGTGCCGTGGTTACCGTGCTAGAGCGAGACGATGCTCAAGATCAAGACACTATCGCCGTAAGGGTCACGCCTCGTTCTGTTGCAGGCGATGGCGAATCCCCACCGGGACAGGGGCAGGGGCAGACAGTGTCGCTGGATAAGGGGCTGGCCGCCAAAATCTGGGTGAGGGAGGCGGGCAGATAATCTGTGCGCCGTGCACAGCCCGGCCATCTGCCCACGTTAAGGGGTGCGGGTGTACTTCCCTAGCTCTCGGTATCGGGGCGCGGATATATGCGTTTGGCCCACGGGCTGTGCGGATATTGCAAGGCCAACCTTTCCCATGCTTCCCACATGCCCGATGTTTCCCGTCGGGCGAGAAAGCGGGCCACCCCCAGCCAGAACAGCACCTCCGGAGTAAATGAGTTGTGCCTCTGGACCGCGGCCTTCAGTTCCGCGGCGGCTTCACCGGCCCGCGTCCATGCCATCATCACCCTCGCCAGCCCTATCACCAGCACCGACAGAAACTCGTCGGGCGGCAAAAAGCCCACGCACTGGTAGTGCATACTGCCGTTGCGGTCCATAAAGCCCACGGTGGGCGTCCAGATGATGTGGTTGGCGCGGAACAGCGGCCAGTACTGCCGGTCGTTCAAGACGGCTCTGAATGGGATAAAGTGCTCGGAAATGTAGCGGGCAACCGCAGGGTCTGGATACGTCACGGTATCCATGTGCGCACAGCCTGTTCAGCCATGCTTCGTGAAGTATACCAGCACTTCTTTTCGCTCGGCGCGCGCTCGTTCACGGGCGCTATCGAGGTCGCTCTCCCAGTTATAAATAGTCGTGTCCACGATGATCATGATCCTCCGGTCAAGATGTTGAATTGTGCGCATAGATAGGCGGGGAAGATGTTGAGACGTCTGACCTCAACTCCTGCCCACCGCCGATTGAGCCGCTAGAACAGGTTGGTCAGCCAACGGCGCAACAGTCTGACGCGAGGGCGCTCTCGATCTCCGGGCAGGAGGGCACGCATAGCCCTGCCCAGCGCATCGGTAATAGCGTTCACCCGCGAAGCTGTATCCCCTGTGAAAGCATCAGGATATATAGGCTTGCCGATGCGCACCACGAGCGTGCGCCTCAACCATAACTCACTGGTGCCGGTCAGGCCCACAGGCAGGAGGGGCACACCGGAGCGCACGCTCAGGTAAGCCGCGCCCGGCTCCAGCGCCAGCAGTTCCCCCTCCTTTGTGCCCAGCGCTCCTTCGGGGAAGATCAGCAGAGAGCCCCCTCGCTTTAGCACCCCCTCCATGACGCGTACGGCCTCCACCGGTTTGCTGCGGTCCAGCGGCACGAGGATGCGCAGGGCCATTATCACCCGCGTGCGAAAGCTGGATATATCTAGCACGTTTCTGTCGCCAAGCACATAAATGCGCGGCTCGACGGGCAGGAACAGCAGTATCAGAAACGCATCGGCCCAACCCAGATGGTTGGCGCATACGATGACCGGACCACGCGGCACGTTCTCCAACCCATGCACTCGCACCCTGAAAAACAACAGGAAGATGAGCTTCACGAACAGCCTGAAAGCCCTGATCCACAGGCTGGCGCGGGCGAGAACGTGGCCGGGGGCATAGGTGCGCCGGGGCGAGGATGGGCGCACCACCTTGGTGGGGTTCTCAGGAGCAGGCACAGCGCCGGGCTTACTCATCTGTCACCGCGCGCTCCGGTCGCACGGTCTGCAACAACGCCGCAGCCGCCAACACCCACCCACCCGCGGCGATGAACGACCACCTGTAAGCATCGTGCTCAGGCAGGAAGTTGCCCGCGATGCCGATCACCAAGCCCGCCGCCACCGACCCCAGCGGCTGGGCGAACGAGAACACGGCTGAGCCCAGACCGATGAACTCGGCCATGCGACTGCGGGGCACAAGGTCTGACAGCATAGGGTTGATCAACGCCAGCGCTCCGTTAGCCATGCCCGCCAGCGCGAGCGCGATGGTGGCCTGCGTCAGGTTCTGGCTCTGCGAGCCGACCAGCGCCACCACTGCAAAGAATACCATGCCCGCCGTCATGACCGGCTTCTTGCCGATGCGGTCGGCGATGAAGCCGAACGGCACGGCAGACAGCGCATTGGCGAGCACGGCGGCCAGCGGCAGTATAAACACCACGTCCCTGCTCGCGCCCAGCACCTTCTCGCCGAACAGGGTGATAAAGGGCACCACCCCACCCGTGCCCAACCACCAGAAACTCAGGGCGAGGGTGTATTTGGCCGCTTCGGGGTACCTGAGCAGGCCCCTGATGTACGTGGCCGGGTCTGGCCTGACGGAGGCTTTGCGGGCTTGCGGCGGCTGATGCGCCACGGGCCGCTCTTTGACGGTAATGAAGGTATATCCCCAAGTTACCAGCAGTACACCTATGACTAGCAGGAACACGCCAAACTCGTTGTTCCCCCACATGAACAGGGCGAGCAGGGCAAAGATGATGTTGCCCAGACCGGTGCCCAACCCTATCAAACCACCTACACGCCCACGCTGGTGTGGGGGGAACAGGTCGGCCATCAGCGCCATATAAGGGTCCCATGCTACGGACAGGAAGAAGGCCAACACCGTCATGATGGCGACCATCACCCAGAAAGGCGGGTGCAGGGCAAGCAGGAACAGCCCCACGCATACCAGTGGGATGCCTATCAGGAAGAACGGCCTGCGCCTGCCGAGGGGTGTGCGCGTGCGGTCGCTTATCCGTCCCACTATGGGCTGGGCTATAGCACCAACCAGAGAGCGCTCGTTGGCCAGCAGGCCGATCGCCTCCGGTGACAGCCGGTATGTGTCCAAGTAGAGCGGCATACCGAAGTTGAACAGCCCATAGAACACCGAAGCACCGAGGTTTGCCACGCTGTAGTTGATAGCTTTGGTGAGGGGCAAGGCCGGCGGTTCGAGTGCCTCCGGTTCTTGCGCAGGTCGAGCGGGCAAGGGTGGCGCGGTGGCGGGCGGAGGTTGAGCGGCAGGGGCATGGTCGAGGACATGCTGCGAGGCGAGAGGCGGCAACTGCGACTGTGACCGCGGCTCTCCTGAACCAGCGGGGTTGCCGGTTGTTGTTTCATACGGGCGATCCGCCATCTCATGGACCTCCACCGGCCGGGCTATTCACGGCTCGGAGAAAGCCGGATAATCGAAGTTCAGTTCAGCTTTGGGGGCTTCCGGCCCGCGTCTCTGACCTGAGCCGGTGCCCATCCGAGGCAGTCATCTCGTCAGCAGGCGGCAAGCTTCTGTCGCTACCCAGAAACACCGCATACATCACGGCCAGTATGGGCAGGTGGCCCAGAAGTTCCTGCGGGGGCAGGAGCGGTATGGCAATGTTGAACGGCAACCACATAAGTAATATTACCACGCGCGGCAACACCCCTGAGACGAGCAATACTCCCACCGTGGCTTCCACTACGCCCGCCGAATACACGAACAACTCGTCCGAATACCATGTGAAGCCAAGCAGCTTCATAAAATTGAACTGAGGGTACTGCTGTAAGAAAGCCAGTCCTAGTTGTGGGTTGAGCAGCTTCTCACTGAAAGCCAGCCACAGAATTGACAGGCCGGTGCCCACGCGCATGGCGGTCAGCGACAGATGCGAATAGCGAGACCAGAACATTGCGGCCCGCCTCGCCAGCCGGTTGTAGGGTCTGTACAGGGCGCGCCCCTCTATCAGCATGTACAAGCCGATGCCCGCAAACAACAGTTGCTCGGCGGCAAGCGTGGGCGGGAAGAGCAAGAAGGCCACCCCCACCAGCGCGACCAGCACGGCGCCGCCAAGCCGGGTGAACCAGCCGGTGATGAAAGTGAAGCTTAGGAACAACTGTACCGCCAGCAACGCCCACCCTATGACGTTCTGGGGCACCGACAGCGTGGGGGCGAGCAACCAGCCGTGCCCGGTCATAAACACCAGACTGATGGCCGTCTGTATGCCTACCACCGCCTGTATGGCGGGGTTCACGGGCCTCAACCACTGCGGGTTGGGGAAGTATGGGTCGCGCACTATGCGGCGCAGCAATACCAGTGCTCCAATCATCAGCGCGGACACCGCGACTGCGACGACAGTGGGCAGGCTGAACAACAGCTCCCAGCGCACAGGGTAGGGCTGTGCATCCACAAACCATTTCTCGTGGGCGCTGGCGCCGACCGGCGTAACCAGCATCAGCAACAGCGCGGGCAGACAGGCAAGCAGCAGCGCCCGCCAGAGGCCTCCAAGGCCTATCGGTGCGGAGGGCCACCGTATGCTCGTGCGTATCGCATCCCTCTTCATAGCCCGGTCAGGTCCTTTCCATGCTGAACGCCTGCGTTACGACATATGGCACATCATCTACATGGATGATAACATAGAGTGTGGCAAAGGCGCATAAAAATCCGTTACACTTCACACAACAGCAAGGAGAAACATGCATGGACACAAGAACCCGCCTTGATGAGTTTCGCGAGTACCGCGCTCGCATGAACGAGCGCATCTTTGGGGCGAAGCATCTGGGCATCAACCGCTTCTTCAACCTTGACACGGCGGCCTACAACGACGGGGCACTGCCCGGCAAGACCAAGGAACTGCTGGGGTTGGTGGCCTCGACCGTGCTGCGCTGCAACGACTGCATTGATTACCACCTGATCCAGTGTGTGGAGGCGGGCTGGACCGACGAGGAGTTGATGGACGCGCTCAACGTAGCGCTGATCGTGGGTGGAAGCATAGTGATCCCCCACCTGCGCCACGCCGTAGAGACCATAGACCTGCTGCGCGAAGAACGCCGCAGGACCGAGGAGTGATGCGAGAAGCGTGGATGCGCTATGCTTTACGCGCCGCCCGCCTCAGCCCGCGCACGACAGCAGCCGAGACGAGGGTGAGCAAGAACAGGCCCACAGCGGTGAGCACGATGGTGCCGCCGGGCGGCAGGTCTAGGTAGTAGGAGAAGGCAAGGCCCACCGCAAGCGAGGCGACGCTGTACGCCACCGACCACAGCAGGGTGGCAAGGAAGCCGCGTGCCAGTTGCAGAGCCGAGGCCACGGGCACGATCATCAGCGCGGCCACCATCAACAGGCCCACTATTCTCATGCCCACGGTCACGGTCACGGCGGTCAGCAGTGCCACCAGCAAGTTCAGTCTTCTGACCGGCACGCCGCTCACCTGCGCGGTGGCTTCGTCGTAGCTCAGCGCGAACAGCTCTTTGTAGAACACGGTTACCAGAACCACCACCGCAAGGCCCAGCCCGAACACGAACCACAGGTCCTCGGTGCTGATGGTGGTGATGGAACCGAACAGGTAGCCCAGCAACGACGCATTGAAAGCGCCCTGACGCGCGGCCAGCACCACCCCTGTGGAGATGCCGCTGTAGAAGAACAGGGCAAGGGCCAAGTCGGCGTAGGCACGTTGTCGAGAACGTAGCCATTCGATGCCGACTGCGCCCACAGTAGTGAAGGCGAGGGCGCTGATCGGCGGGTAGGCCCCCATCAACCAACCGGCGGCCACGCCTGCGAAGGCGATATGCCCCAGCCCGTCGCCGATCAGCGAAAGCCGGCGCAGCACCAGAAACAGCCCGATCATAGGGCATATGGCCGCCACCGTCAGTCCGGCCACCAGCGCCCTCTGCATGAAATCCAACTGCAACCAGTCAAACATTCAGCTTTGCCACCTCATAGTGTTGGGCCGCGTGGCCGAATCCTTCGGGTGGCCCATAGTAACACAGCGTGCGGTTGATGCAGGCCACCGTGTCCAACATCCCTCTGAGCGGGCCAATGTCGTGCGACACGAACACCAGCGCCACCCCCAGCCCCCGGTTGAGTTCACCGAGCAGGTTGTAGAAGCGGGCCTGCGACTCGGCGTCTACTCCGGCGGTCGGCTCGTCTAGGATGAGCAGGTCGGGCTCAGTGGCGAGGGCACGGGCGATGGTCACGCGCTGTTGCTGGCCGCCCGACAACTGCCAGATCATCTTGTGGCGCAGATGCTCCATGCCCACCAGTTGCAGCGCTCTGGTGATAGCTTCTCGGTCCTGCCTGCCCGGCCACTTGAACCGCCCCAACCGCGCCACCCTGCCCAGCATCACGATTTCCTCAACGGTGGCGGGGAACTGAGGGTTGTAGTTCTCGGGCTTCTGAGGCACATAACCTATGCGCCACCAGTGCTTGAAGCGCTTGATATCCTCCCCGAACAAAAGCACCCGGCCCTCTTGCGGCTTGAGCAGGCCCAGCATGATCTTGAGCAGGGTGCTCTTGCCCGCGCCGTTTGGGCCGACCAGCGCCACGAATTCGCCGAACCGCACTTGCAGGCTCAGGTCCTGAAGTACCGGCAGGCCGTCCTCGTAGGCAAAACTGACGTTTTCGACCTGCACCACCGGCACTTGCACCGAGTGCGTGCCCGGGGCTTCCCGGCGGGCCTGTTCCTTGGTGTTTATCGCGCCCTCATGCATATGCATACCAACATTATCCATTATATTTGCGGTCAATAGCCACAGCCCGGCCATAGACGCATGTCAAGTGCCGCAGTCAAGCCCGATCCGCAGGTTGGACAGGTTCTCCCGCATGAGGTCGAAGTAGGTCACCCCCTCGCTTGCCTGTTCGGGGGTAAGCCCTTCTATCGGGTTGAGCACCAGCGCCTGCGCGCCGATCTCCTGCGCGATTACTCGCGCTACCCTAGGCTCGACCAGCGTCTCGAAGAAAATGTATTTGACCTGATGCTCGCGGGCAAACTTTACGATCCGCTCTAGTTGAGCGGGAGTGGGTTCGGTCTCCGGTGACAGCCCCAGCACAGGCATCTGCACCAGCCCATAGCGGCTTGCCAGATAGCCGAACGCGGCATGGGATGTGATTATCTCCCTGCGTTTGCAGGTTTTCAACCCTGCCCTGAACTCATTGTCCAGCGCCGCAAGCTCCGCTTTCAGGCGGTCGGCGTTTGCCCGGAAGGTGGAAGCGTTCTGCGGGTCGGCCTGCGAGAGCGCGTCGGCTATGTTAGACGCCATAGTCTGCGCCCTGATAGGGTCAAGCCATATGTGCGGGTCAACGACTTGCTCCTGCTGCTCAGGCCGGGGGGTGGCCGTCTCCTCGGTCTGGTCGTGCTCGTCGCCGGTCGCGGGCAGAAACTGCACGCCTTCCGAGACATCTTTGATCACCATATCGGGCCGTTTGATGGTGTCCAGCGCCCGGTCTATGGCCGGTTGGAACCCTTCTCCCAGATACAGGAATACATCCGCCTGACGCATGCGCTCGACGGTGCGAGGCGACAACTCGACGTCATGTGGCTCGGCACCCGGCTGAACCGGGTTGAACACCTGCACGTGCTCGCCGCCAATGCGTTGTGTGAAGTACTCGATCACGTAGAAGCTGGCAACTACGGTCAGGGCAGGCCTGCCTGCGGTGGGCGAGCCTCCACGGGCGCCCACCATGGTACACCCGGCCACAACGAGAGCCAGACACAGCGCGAGGTAGCACAAGAGACGATGGTGATAGCGATGGTTATGAGGTCCAAGTGTATGGCCCAAGTTCATGCCCTGTCTCCCTTCTTCCTGCGCTGTGCTTTCATGGCCTACGACTGCTTTCATCCTGTTGGTGCGCTGCGGTCGAAGTAGTTGTGCTCTGACAGCGCTCACACAGCCCGTACAGCTCAATGTGATGGCTCTCCACCTTGAATGAGGTTTGTGTGCTCAACCGCTCCAGCAGGCCTTCGATGCCGCACCCTGCGAAATCGGTGATCAACCCACAGTGCGTACATACCAGATGATGGTGGTGGGTCTGGTCGAGGCCACACAGCACGTAGCTGTGTCCCCAGTTGCCGTCGGACTCGGTGTGTACGCGTTGCAATATGCCCAGACTTATCAGCAAGTCGAGCGTGCGAAATACAGTTGCCCTGCCCACATCCGGGCAGATAGCCGACGCGCTCTCCAGAAGCTGGCCTGCTGTGAACGACCCGACCTGTGCGACTATCAGCCTCAGTACGGCTTGTCTGGGGTGCGTAAGCCTGTAGCCTGCGCCCGCCAAGCGCGAGCTGATGCGGGCTAGAACGTGTGCCTGCGCCTGCTTATTGATACTTGGTATCATAATCGCATTATAGATGCAAACGCCTTCAATGTCAAGCCCTGAGGGCTACTGGCTCCACCAAGCATCTAGGGCCGAGTTTCACCTATATGGAGGGAAAGGGAAAAAGATAAAGAGCAGGGGGACATTTATACCCAGTACCCTCTGGGTACCCGCCAGCAGGGGCTGATCTAAGCCCCCGTCAACCCCCGATTGTTGGTGGCACCAAGACTATTTCATGGCACAAGGGGAAGACACATCAAACAACACCTTTTGAGATGCGCAGGGCAGCGTGATGTACACTCCGCAGGTCTGGTATACTTGGATGGCCGGAGTAGCCGGTGATATATCTCCGCAAAGCACATCACATCCTAACAGAGAGGAGATATGGTGTCGTGACACGAACCTATGAGACGAAACCCGCAGCAAAGGTCACCCCAGAGCGTTTCGAGCAAGGGCTTACCTTACGGCAGTTCATAGACCGTATGACTAAAAACCAAGAGGTATTCGAAGAACACTACCGGACCTTCGCCCTCGACCCGGAAGATGCCGCGTTTTTCAAGAAGCTGGGCCGTAAACTCAATGTGTTGGTGCTGGCCGAAGATTGGTGCGGCGATGTGCTTCGATACCTGCCTGCCTTCTGGCATATTGCTCAAGCCGCGGGCAGCTGGAACGTCCGTGTCTTCTACAGGGATCAGAACCCCGACCTTGCAGGCATGTGGCTGAAAAATGGCACCCACAGGGCCATACCCGTGTTCGTATTTTTCGATGAGGGTATGAACGAGTTGGCCCATTTCATCGAAAAGCCCGCCGAGGTGGACCAAGCCGAACTCGCCGCCCGCAGCCGGTTTGCCCTTATGCACCCCGAACTTGCTGATGGCTCCCTGCCTCCGGCAGAGATGAGCGCCACCACTCGCGAGTTGTACGCATCGTATATCAGGGAGTTTCGCGCCGCCAACCGCCTGCAATGGCAGGAGTTGTTTGTAAAAAAGATCAGGGAATTGTTAGCCGGGGTGGCTGCGTGTGCGTAATAGCAATAAATGGCACACGGGCCACCACGCGCAAGGTTTTGCCTGCGCTTTGGGGCTGTTTTGCGCCCTGTGTTCGGCGCCCCCGTCCGCTCTTTCGGCAGTCACTCTATCCACCACTGGTAGATGTTCCACATATAGCGGGGCGAGGAGAAGTCAATATCGCCTTTCAGTTTTGGGCTGGCAACCACCCCCTGTTTGTATGACCACAGGAAGTAATATGGCAACTGGTCGGCGATGATGGTCTGGATTCGGCCGTAGACCTGTTTGCGGCGTTCAAGGTCGTAGGTTGAACGGCCTTCGATGGCGAGAGCGTCGTACTCTTGCGCCGCGAAGCCGGTGAAGTTCAGCAAGGCGGGAGCGGCCTCTGTGGGTATTTGGCTGGAATGGAACAGGGCGAAGCTGTCGGGGTCTACGCCGTTGCGATCCCAGCCAAGCATGACCACATCAAAGTCGAAGGGCGGGCGGCCCAGCGGGCTGATTCGGGCGAGGATGGTGGTTGAGAAATCGGCAGGCTCGACTTTCACGCCAATACCCACTTTGCGGAGCTGTTCGGACATAATCTGCGCCGCCTTGAGGCGTGTCTGGTTGTCCGAGCGCACGTACAGGGATACTTGCAGGGGCCTGCCGTCCTTCTCGACGATGCCGTCGCCATTCGTATCGGCCCAACCCGCCTCGGCGATCAGAGCACGGGCTTCATCGGGCTTACCCCCCGGCATGGGCAGGTCAGGGTTATATGCCCACGACGCCTTGTGCACGGGACCCCACACAGGGTCGCCCGCCCCTCCTGTGGCTTGATAGACTAGATAGGGCTTGTCCAGAGCCAGCGCCCATGCTTTGCGCAAGCGCGTGTCGCTGAATGGGCGGGGCGGGCGCAAATTGAAAGCCACGAAGTCGTAACCGGGTTCATTGTAGAACCCACCGCGCACACCTCGACCCTCGCCGACCAAGCGCTCGGCTATGCTCGGTGGCACCTGCGCCAACATGAGGGTGCCCTCGCGCACGGCGCTCTCGGCGACCGTCTCGTCCGGGGCCACAAGGAAGGCCACGCGCTCGATGAGCGGGCGGCCCTCGTGGTACCTATCATATGCTTTGAGGGTGATGGATCTGGCGCTCTCGCGGCTTTCGAACGCATATGGGCCTGTGCCGATAGGGGAATTGTTGAAGGGGTGCGAGGCCAGCATATTGGGTGCGGTACCCGTCAGTATATGGCTCGGCAGGATGGGCATGGTCAAGTCAGTGAGCAGCGGGGAATACCTACGCCTCAGGTTGAAGCGCACCGTATTGCTCACCGGCTCGATAGCCTGCACGGAGGCCACGGTGTCCTGTATGTGCAGTAGCGCGGGGTTGTCCGCGGGCAGTTTCATCAGCGTCTGGTAAGACCACACCACGTCCTGCGCGGTGAAGGGCCGGCCATCATGCCACGCCACGTTGGAGCGTAGATAGAATGTGAGGGCTGTGCCGTCTTCGGACACCTCCCAGCGCTCCGCGAGGTCGGGTTGGGGCCGCAGGCGGTTGTCCAGCTTGACCAGCCCATTGAACACAAGAGATCCAACCATCTGGGCGTCAGGGTCCCGCACCGACAACCACGGGTTGAGCGACGACACGTCTGCGGCGAGCCGCACCGTAAGTGTGCCGCCCACTCGGTGTGCCGGCACGGTGGGCGTGGGCGATGGTGCTGGTGTGGATGTGAGACGGGGAAGCACCGGCCCGGGGATGCCCTCGCAGGCCACGAGCAGCACCGTCAACAGCACCCACCACATGCTACCCCGGTGCAGGGCCGGCCCCTTGGGAGGGGATGGGGATGAGGTTGAGGTTGTTGAGGTTAATGGTGGGTGGCATCGCTGAACATTCACGCTCATACGATCATCATTATACTTCATGCGCTTGGGAGGGGCGATCCCACCGTCAGGAGGACAAACGGTCACGAAAGCGGGTGCTTCCCATTGTTGCCAGTACCGAGGCCACACCGGCGCTGGGCAAACTACGTAATACGTGGTACGATGATTTTACCCATAAGGATTATTTTCCCTGCAACTAATACCTCTATAATAATCCTCTAGAGCGGTTGTTACTGCCCACATGCGTGTGCTACAATGCGTTTGACTTGCATTCGTATATAGTCAGCCTCGTTGAACCGTGCCTTGGACGCCATGGTCGTCGAGTGGCACTGCACCCTGTTGAGAGGATGGCACAGGCACAATGGCTGGTGATGCAGAGCGGCTGGCGCATATCTTCATATGGATGGAGGGGGGCGTACCGGACCTCGATTACGCTCGCAAAGTGCTGCGCGCGGCCAACCCTGAAGCGTACAGGGTAGCTCTAAGTGAGAAACCACCCCTACACCTGTTCGCCGTCACCGAACCGTGGCCGGACGACCCATGGGCACGTGCCCTCGCCGACATGCGCTCCGTACCCGCACCCGAGGGCACTTCATGGACCGACACCACCCAGTACGATCTGGCGGGCTGGCAGGGCAAAGACATAGCCACGGGCCGGCGCCTGTTCGTGGTTACTGCCTACCGACGCACACCGGCCTTCGAAGCCACCATTCGGGGCGCGGCGATAAGCGCCCCACCCCCCGTTACGCCGCAGGCTTATCCACAGGTACCATATTACCCGCAATATCCCACCGGGCCGATCGTCTGGCCTCCACAACCTCAGCCCCAACCTCAACCTCCCGGTTATACATACCCCTATGGGCCGCTGGTCACCATGCCGATGGGCGCCGTGCCTTCTGTTGGGGCAGGGGGCATGCCCACTACACCCCCTGTATCCATCGAGAACTACACGACGTTCTATGTGGGGTTTGGGGCTAGGCTGGCCGCCGAGTTGATAGATATCGCGTTCATAGTGCTGATACAGATAGCGCTGGGGGCCATGCTGTTGCTGCTGGCGGGTTATTCTGTGCGCCAACCCGACCTGACGCAGTGGCAAGATGCTTACAGCGTCTTCCTGTGCCAGTTCGGCCTTTTCGTCACGGCCTATCACGTATTGATGTGGGCGCTGTGGGGCCGAACCATCGGCAAGAAATTGCTGGGGATCAAAGTGGTACGCGCCGATGGCCAGAAGCCCGGGCTGGGGCGCGCCATGGTGCGCATGATCGGGTATTTTTTTTCGCTTTCGCTGGCGGGTTGGGGCTTTCTGATGATAGCCCTCGACCCGCGCAGGCAGGGCCTGCACGACAAACTGGCAGAGACCTTTGTCGTGCCCGAAAAAATAGACAGGGCAGTGCCGCCCGGTCTGCCCGGATACCCCCCTTCAAGCCCCACTCCTGCCGGTGAAGAGGAAGGGAGGGTCGCGCCTTCGCCTGTTCCGACCGGCATGGCCGCCGTTGCTCGCGCTCGACCGCAACCTGCTGAGGCGGTCGAGGTAGCCCCGGAAGTGGTGCGGCCTTCAGCCCCAACCGGCGCACAGGAGGTGGGGGCCGTGCCCCCACCTGTTCAACCTGAGCCGGGCAGGCAGATAGGGGCGGGCAGGGTTTTCGACACCCGGCAGGCCATGGTCACAGCCACCCTGCCCGAAGGTGGGTGGACCATGCCCGATCTCACCGAGCCGGCCCGCAGGCCCGAGCCGGTGCCGCTGTCTCGCACCGAGCAGGCGCGTGTGCTGTTCAAATCGGGGCTGGCCGAGATGGAGAGGGGCACCGAGCTAACCGTACAGGGGAACTATCAGGTGGCACCCGCCGCCGCTCGCACCGCCGCCAGCTACTTTCGTCAGGCGCTGGAGCTAGTGCCCAATTCGGTGGTATATCGCTATTTTTACGCCATCGCCCTGCGCTATTCCGAGGGGTTCGAGATGGCGCTCCGCGAGTTCCGGCAGGTGCTGGAATTAGATCCCAGCCACTATGAGGCGCGTATGCAAATAGCCTACGGCCCGCGCTGGCATGACGCTTTTGCCTACCCGCCGTGGATCTCGCCTGCGCCGGTGGAGGTCGGCCAGCCGCTTCCACCGGGCATAGTGGCCCTTTTGCCCCCCGGCCAGCAGCCCGCCACCCGTCTGGTGTTGCTGCGCGAGGGCGGCAACAAGCTGGCCGCCTTCCTCAGCCGCACACCCCGCAATGCATGGGCGGTCCCTCCCACCCCGGACCTGCCCGCCCGCCTGCACGTGCGCGTTTCCCGCACGCCGTTCGGCCCCATAGTGGCCCTATACATAGTGGTAGAAGACCACGTGCAAAACCCCTATATCGGTGAGACCTTCCTCAACCCACACGACCCCGGCTACCCGGCGGACGATGCCTGCCTGCTCGGCCAGCACCTGTTAGAGCAGCTTGCCCGTCAGGACCGCACCTACTTGATATTTGCCGACGAGCATAATAATCTGTTATTGTCTCGTAAGTTGAGCTTCGATTCGACGACTCAGGTGATGATTGCACGCAGCCTGTATGAGGTGCAAACCCTGCCCCCGCAAGTGATGGACGCCGAGCGCTTCCGGCAGGCCGCTCAGTGGCATATGCAGCACTTCTCGCTAGACCAGATAAAAGGCTCGCAGTCGCACACATGACCGGTCGCAGACACAACAGGCATAACAGGTATATCAAGGCATCGTCGGGCTACTTCTATGGTCTACGATAATCCACCAGCACACAGTGATTGGCTTGTGTTTCGCGTCGGGCAGGGGATCTTGGTTGAAGATGGGAGTGTGCTGCTCAGCGCCAACAGATGGTGGTCTGATAAGCCGCCGGTGTGGACCCTGCCCGGCGGGCGAGCCGAGCAGGGCGAGGGCATCGCCGAGGCTCTGGTGCGCGAATTTCGTGAAGAGACCGGGTTGAGCATTGAGGTGGGCGATCTGGCCTTTGTGGTGGAAGCCCGCAGCGCGGTGCGCAAGCAGGTCTATCTCACCTGTGCCTTTACCGTTACCCGCCTGTCGGGCGAGCTTAGCTGTGCGGGGGACCTCGCCGTAGAGGAACTGCGGTTCGTGCCCATCGAAGAGCTTGGTGAATACCTGCGCGCCCCCAGCTTGGGCTTGCCGCTCCGGTGGTTTCTGGCCCACCCCGGACAGAGAGCACGCTACTGGTTCTTCCCCGAATACACGGCAGAATAGGGTAGCCGTAGGGATACGGCAGGAGAAATAACCACCAAGGCGGAACGCGGGCATCTTGCCCGCACCCCCCCTGAGCCGGCATCGCAAGAAAGAGAAGAGAGGTGAAGCAC
>DAOTTC010000140.1:0-21626 GCA_034437815.1 Chloroflexia bacterium
ATATATCTCCGGCAGTTGGTCCGGGGGGAACTCGATGTCCACCACCGGCCCCATGATCTGCACTATTCTTCCCGTTGCTGGCATATCATACCCCTCCAGTTCTCTCCAGTCTCTATGGCATGCATGCGTACATAATTTATACAACTTACAGCCGAAGCATCAATCAGAGGCAGGCGGTGCGGCCTGAGTGGGCCTGCCGGCCAGCCACCACGCCATGACCACGCCCGCCGCCACGAAGGCTATTATCAGGGTTATCAAGTTCAGCCTGCCACCGGTGATGGGGTTGAGAAAGGCCAGCCCCAGCACCAGCCACATGAGCACCCCGTACAGGGCACCTCCTATCAGGGGGTGAAGCCGGAAGCGCCGGAACAGCGGCATGTAATACACAAGCCCCACCCCCAACAGCACGAACAGCACTAAAGCCACCACCACGCCCACCAGCACAGGCCCCACGTCCATGTTGGGGGTGTTGAAGTTGGTCACGCCTGTGATGGGCGTGCCAAACAGCCCCAGCGAGGTCCACCAACTGCGGTTGGGTATGAGCAGGTCGCCCAGCACTACTAACACGCTGAAGGCCACCCAGCCCAGCAAGCCCCCCACCGCGCCCTCGGCGAGCTTGGTTGATGTGGATTTAGGATAGTAAGTCTGTGCCATAGGTCCATGCCCCACTCTCGCCCGGCTACCCTGTGCTACGTCGTCGAGCCTTGCGCACATTGGGGTGCCTTTTGAGCGTTGCGCTCCGCGCTTTACTTCACCCTGTCAACGCCGCCGCGCCACTCGACACCTCGATGATTTCGCGGGTGATGTTGGCCTGACGCAGTTTGTTATAGGCCAGCGTCAGGTCGTCTATCATCTCTTTGGCGTTCTGGGTGGCATTGCGCATGGCCACCATGCGCGCGCTGTGTTCGGAGGCCAGATGCTCCAGCAGTGCCTGATATATGCGCACTTCCAGATATCGGGGCAGGAGCTGGGCCAGCACCTCACGCGTACCCGGTTCATAGATATAGTCCACCGGCGTGCCTTCGGGTCGTGGCACGTTCTCACCCGGGAGCATGACGTCCTCGCCCACGTGGCTGATGTCCACCGGCAGCAGACGGTATACGTTAGGCCTCTGCACCAATGTGTTGATGAAGTCGGTGTAGATCAGGTACACAGCATCGGTGCGTCCGGCGATGAACTCGTCGCTGGCAAGGCGAGCTATAGGACGGATCCTGTCTATCGAGGGTCGGTCGCCGAGGCCGGTGAAGTCGGCTATCAGGTCGCGCCCGTAGCGGATCATGATGTCACGACCTTTGCGCCCTACGGCGATGATGTTCACCGGGGCGTTGGCTTCCTGAAGCATAAAGCGCGTGGTGCGGCGGATGATATTGGTGTTGAGTGCACCGGCCAAACCCCTGTCCGAGGTGAACATGATGACAGTGATCTGCTTGATGGGGCGGGCCTCGAGCAGAGGGTGCACGTAGTCTTCACCGACGGCCTGCACGCGCACGGCGAGGTTCTCTATCACGTCGGCTATCTTCTCAGCATACGGGCGGCCGGCCAGCACCGCCTGCTGGGCGCGTCTCATGCGAGAGGCGGCCACCATCTCCATAGCCCGCGTTATCTGCTGGATATTCTTGGCCGACCGGATGCGACGGCGTATCTCTCTCGTGCTTGGCATTTATCTAAATCCCCTGACCCCTGTACCTTGAAGGGTTTAGAAAGTCATGGTCCGCTTGAACTCGGTTATGGCGTTTTTGAGCGCCTCGGTCAATTCGTCGGTGAGGCGCTTCTCGCGCACGATACCGTCCACAATCTCTGGGTGGGCGGCACGCATGTACTCGTGGAAGCGCTCTTCCCATTCGCGCACGCGGTCAATGGGCACATCGTCCAGATAGCCGTTGGTCACGGCGTAGATGATGGCTATCTGCTGGCCAACGGGTAGAGGGCTGTACTGGGGCTGCTTGAGCACTTCCTGAATACGCAGACCGCGGTCGAGTTGGGCGCGGGTGGCTTTGTCCAGATCGGAGCCGAACTGAGCGAAGGCCGCCAGCTCGCGGAACTGGGCCATATCCAGCTTGAGCCTGCCTGCCACCTGTCGGTAGGCCTTGATCTGTGCGTCGCCCCCCACACGGCTCACCGAGATGCCCACGTTGATGGCTGGGCGGATGCCCGCGTAGAACAGGTCGGGTTCGAGGAATATCTGCCCGTCGGTGATGGAGATCACGTTGGTGGGTATGTAGGCCGACACGTCGTTGGCCTGCGTCTCGATGATGGGCAGGGCAGTGAGCGAGCCACCGCCGTACTGGTCGGCCATGCGAGCAGCGCGCTCCAGCAGTCGCGAGTGCAGATAGAAGATGTCGCCGGGGTAGGCTTCGCGACCGGGCGGGCGGCGCAACAGCAGCGAGATCTGCCTATAGGCCCACGCGTGCTTGCTCAGGTCGTCGTACACGATCAGGCAGTCGCGGCCCGACTCCATGAACTCTTCGCCCATGGCGCACCCCGCGTAGGGGGCCAGATACTGCATGGGCGCGGGATCGGCGGCGGTGGCGGCCACCACGATGGTGTGGTCCATTGCGCCGTACCGTTCGAGGGTGGCAACCACCTGTGCCACCTGCGATGCCTTCTGACCGATGGCTACGTAGATGCACAGCAGGTCCCCACCCTTCTGATTGATGATGGTGTCGAGGGCGATGGTGGTCTTGCCGGTCTGGCGGTCGCCGATGATCAACTCGCGCTGACCCCGCCCGATGGGTATCATAGCGTCAATGGCTTTGATGCCCGTCTGCACCGGCGTGTCCACGTTCTGGCGGTACACCACACCCGGTGCGATGCGCTCCACCGGGCGGGTCTTGAGGCCGGGGGGCAGGTCGCCTTTGCCGTCAATGGGTTGGCCCAGTGCGTTGACCACACGCCCCAGCAGGGCATCGCCCACCGGCACCTCCACGATGCGCCCGGTGGTGCGTACGGTGGTGCCTTCCTCGATGCCGGTGTAGTCGCCCAGCACCACCACGCCCACCGACTCCTCTTCGAGGTTGAGGGCCAACCCCATAACTGTGCCGGGGCCTTGCTCGGTCTGCACCTCGAACTCCACCAACTCGGAGGCCATGGCCCCGGACAGGCCATGCACGCGGGCGATGCCGTCACCCACCTCCACCACCGTACCGATGTTCACCTCGCGCACAGGCGCGCCAAGCGACTCTATCTCTCGACGTATGATGTCGGTAATTTCTTCAGCGCGTATAGCCATGATTCAACACTCCTTGCTAGCCGGGTAATCGTCGGGCGCAAAACATATGTACGTTTGTACGTTTTGCGCGATATGGCTATCACTCCCTATGACAGGCGTTGAGCCAGTTCTGCAAGGCGTCTGGAGACGCTTGCGTCTATAACATTGTCACCAATACGTGCCACGAAACCCCCCAGAATGCGCGGGTCCTGATAGATACGCATCTCGACCTTTTTGCCGCCGGTGGCTTGGGAGATATAAGCCGCTATTTTGCGCTTGTGCTCTTCGTCGAGCGGGGCGGCGGTGGTCACTTCAGCCACCACGATGCCCTTTGCCCGATTGTACATCTCCTGATACAGCTCCACGATGCGTGGCAGCAGATGAAGGCGATGCCTCCTGAGCAGAAGCAGCAGGAAATTGACGGCCAGATCGCTCACCGACCCGGCTGGAAGCAGGTCTGAGATGATTTTACGCCAGTCCTGCTCATCCAGTCTGGGGTTCTCCAGAGCTTCTATAACCTCGCGCCGGCCAAAGATATTGTTGAGCGTCTTGAGGTCCTCAAGCCAGCGGTCTAGGGTATTGGATTCCTGAGCTATGTTGAACACAGCCTCGGCGTAGCGGCGAGCCGCTGCTCCTCGTAGTGCCACTGCATACTCCTGACTGTTTATTTTACAACCCGCGGGTAGGTCGAAGCGCCCCTCACGCAACACCGAGCCGGAGGGCCAAGTTGGCCCTCCGACCGCCCTTCACCAGTCAGCCATTAGCCACGACCGAAGCCGCCTCGCGTGCGCTCTGCTTCGGCCAGCGCCTCGTCAATCAGGCGGTAGTGGTCGGGCGTATCCAGAGATTTACCGATGATTCTGCTGGCGGCGTAGATGGCGAGGCGACCCACCTCCTGTTGGAGTTCCTCTTTGGCACGCCGGGTCTCGGCCTCGATCTGGGCGCGGGCTTCGGCCAGCATCTTCTCGCGCTGTTCGCGGGCCTCGGCCTGAGCGGCGGCGATGGTGCGCTGGCTCATCTGCTGGGCCTGCGCCAGCATCTCGCGCACCTGTGTCTGCGCTTCGGCGATGATCTGCTGGGCACGCTGGGCGGCGAGCTGGTTCTCGCGCCTGATCTGCTCGGCCTGCTCCATGCTTTCGCGGATGCGGTTGGCCCGTTCGTCCAGCATATTGACGATGGGTCGGTAAGCGAACCGCGTCAGCAGATAGGCCAGCACGAGGAACGCCAGACACTGCCAGATCAGGTTACCCCAGAGTATCTGCATAGGATAGAGTCCTTCCGCTAAACATTGAGCGCACCCCGCAACCCCCAAGCAACGGCAACCGACAATGCCACAGCCCAATTGACGCTACAACTTGGCCGACAGGTCGGTCCAACGCCAGCACTGAGGTCCTTGCGCCACGCCCCCGCTACCCCTCTCTGCAGAGGAGAGGGAAACGGCAACGTCCGGCGCGAACGGGGTGTCGCCCTTCAAGCTCTCAGGCCACGAACACCAGCACCAGCGCAACCACAAGGGCGTAGATAGCCACCGCCTCGGCCAAACCGAGACCCAGAATCATGGTAGTGCGCACGGGGCCTTCGGCATCGGGGTTGCGGCCAATAGCCTGAGTCGCCCCCCACACGCCGATACCTATGCCAAGGCCGGGGCCGAGACCTCCCAGACCGATAGCAAGGCCCGCCGCCAGCAAACGCGCCGCATCGGTGGACAGACCACCTTCCGCCGCTTGAGCCACGATTCCAGTCAGCAAGTGCTCCACAGATGTTTCCCTCCTAAAGTGTCAGTGTAATTATTGGTTGAGGCTGCCACCAGATGTGGCCCGCCTTTGTGGGCGGTTTTCGAGCGGGAAGCTATCAGACCGCGCTTCCCCCATCTCGCGATACAATAATTCCGGCGCCCATCATAGGCACCATGGCACCATCAACCCATGTGGCGTTCGGTGCCGCTCTTGGGTTCGGTTTCGGGCACCTCTGAATGGGCGGGCACCGCGCCCGACTGCCTGCCGGTCAGGAAATCGGCTATGCGATGCCCGAAGCGCTCGGCCGGCGATTCGATGCCATGCTCTCCATGCCCCTCGGCGCCCGCACCGTGCCCGCCCACTGCTGTGGCGATGTACACCAGCGTGAGCACTGAGAACACCAGAGCCTGAATAAAGCCGAACAGCAATTCCAGACCGAGGAACACGAATGTGCCAAAGCCAATGAAGATAGCTCCCAGCAGGGCGAACATCACGGTGACCAGCACTTCGCCACCGAATATGTTGCCGAAGAGACGGAAGCTCAGGGATATCACCCTTGAGATCTCGCCGATGATGTGGATCGGCGCGAGAAAGATAGGGGTCATCAACTCCTTGAGGTAGCCCGCAAAACCGTGGGCGGCGATGCCGGCCAACTGCACCACACCCACCGCAAGGATCGCCATCGCCAGCGTCGTATGCAGGTCGGCGTTGGGTGCGCGCAGAAGCGGTACGAACTCTTCACCTTCATGTGGACAGTGGAATTGTGGCAGAGCACCGCCACCCTCCTCTTCCTGAACACGAAGAGGCGAGGCTACTTTAGCCGCGTAAGAGTGCTCCTCTTCAGCCGGGGCGTGATGAGGAGCGCAAAAGCCGATGGTACCCACCCCGGGCAACAGACCCGCGTAGTTAGCCGTCAAGATGAAAATGAACAGGGTGGCAATCAGAGGGAATATGCGCCGTCCCACCGTTTTGCCGGCGGTGCCCTCCACCAGACCGAGCAACACCTCGATCACGGCCTCGGCGAAGTTCTGAGCGCTCCGCGGTCGCGGTATCAATTGTATGCGCCGCGTGGCCCAAGCGAAGAAGGCCACCAGTCCCGCTATCACGACTAGAGTGAACAGCATCGAATTGGTGAACGGGATGTCGCCCAGAGGCGTCGGGATGAAAAAGAGGGGCTCCGCCGATATGCTGATGGGCGGCAGGTAAGGCTTTAGCCAGTCGAATATGTTCATAAGCGGCGTGTCTTCTCCCTCGAAGTTTCACCGGTCCGTTGGCACGTTTTGCGGCATGGCGGCCCTCATCTTCGGCGTCTGGTTCTGTGCCTTGCAGCAGGATTCATGCCTGTAAAACGCCCCCGTTCGGTTGGCAAGTCGTCCTGCCTATCGGGTTCCACTTTATAAGGCGCGATCGAGGTACCGGTACCGGTACGCGTGGGTGGCGGGGTGCGCCTACGGGTCTGGATAGTGGTTAGTTGGTAGAGCGCACCGGCAGCGCTCAATATCCCAAGCAACACGCCCAGCAACATGAGCCAAGGCGATGTGTGCAGTACCCCGTCCAGCCACGCCCCCCCTCCTATGAACACGAGCATGGGGCACGCAATGGCAAAGCCTAGCTGAGTAGCCAGCGCCAGCGCTTGAAGGAAGGGGTTGCCACGCACGATCCACGCTCCTCGACCGGTGTGCCCTGCTGTGAAGGGCTGGAACACGGCATTATATCACGGGACGGTGGCAGGGTTCAACCCACCGGCAGAAGCCAGAACCTCTTGTTAATGCGCCTTGTTAATGCACCCGATAGCGAGCTTGAGCAGTGCCCGCTCAATTCCGGTCCGGTGGCATTATAGCAGGTCTCAAAGAGTTTGTCAACTTTTTCACAAAGTTGGGTTGCCCCACCCCAGCACCGAGGACCGGTCTCCCCTCTCCGCGACCCCCACGAAAGGAAGAGGGATAGGGAGAGGGGAGGCACCGCTTCCAAGGCTTGTTGGTGTTCAGGGTACCAGCTCGATCACGGCGACGCAGTAGGTGAGGGGGCAGACAGAGGTGCTTCCGGTGTGACTGCCCCACCTGTGGGGGTGGTAGTGGTGCCAGTGAGCGTCACCGTGCTCGTGACAGAAACAGTTGGAGATACCGATGGTGTGGCATCGGATGCCACACCCGAACCCTCCCCACCGGAGCCACCGGCAGGCGAACCCGTAGGCGTGGGCACCGGCGGGGGTGTCGGCTCGACAATAGCGGGTTCTGTGGGCACAGGCGTCGGCGTGGGCACGCTTGAGCGGATCACCGCCGACTGCTTGGCCTTCTGGAACCATTCATCGTAGAGTTTGTTCTTCTGCTGGTCTATCTGGCTCTGGGTAAGAGGGCGCTTCGGGTCGCGCTCAATCACCTTTATCACATGCCAACCAAACTGGGTCTTGACAGGCTCGCGGCTGTACTTGCCGGTCTCCACCTTAAACGCGGCTTCATAAAACTCGCGCACCAGTCCCGACAACTCGCTGTTTGGGAACCAGCCCAGATCGCCACCATTGGGGACCAGACCCTGCTGCTGGTTGCGTATCTGCTCGGACGACTGGGTGTTAGCAAGCTCGGTGAAATCCGCGCCCTTATCGAGCATCTCGATGATCTTCTTCGCGCCCTCCTCGGTATCGGTGAGGATGTGTTGGGCGTGGATCTGCTCCACTTCGGTCATCACGCTGCTGGCCGCCAGTTTCTCTATCACCTGCTCGCGGCGTACCTGCGGCTCGATCACCAGCGTCAGGTAGTCGTCCTCGGAGATGCCCGGACAGCCAAGCTGGCAGAGAGGTTCGTTCTGCTGAGGCGAGGGACCCATGCTCCATGCGCGAATCAGCCGGGAATAGGCGGCCTCGGCAGTCTGCTGCGCTCCGGGCACGGGTGGCAAAGTAGCGGTCGGTGTGGGGGTGGAGGTAGGCGGTCCGGGAGTAGGTGTAGAGGTGGCTGTGGGGGTGATGGTTGCCGTGCCCGTGATAGTCGGGGCGGGGGTGACTGCCTGAGTAGGTTCGGGCGGAGGCGTCGGCTGGGGCAACATATCTTCGACAGCCTCGGCCTTGAGGTCGGCCTTGGTGGGCGCTATGCCAAAATCCCTCTGCGAGTACTGTCGCAACACCTCATCATCTATTAGTTGGTTGACCACCGTGGCGTCCAACGTGTCCTCTCGGTCAACGTTGCGAAGCTGTTGCACCAACTGGTTGGTCTGTTCCGCCGATGTAGCCTGCCCGAACTGACCGAGCAAGCCCTGATTCTGTATCTGCTGGTAAACGCTCCAGCGGCGCAACTTATTATAAGTGGCACGAGTGATAACCTTGTCGTTGACGCGGGCCACCTCGGCGTTGGGGCGCAACACGAATGTGGTAAAGGCCGACAGGCCGAACAGCAACACCACAAAGGTGGCGAGGCCCGCGGCAGCGGCGTACAAATTGCGGATGCGGCGTCGCTCACGCTCGGCTCTGGATAGCTGGCCGCGCGTCAACGGTACCGGTGCTTTGGATTGGAGTTTTTTCTTCTTTGCCATGGTGGTAAATAGGTGCGGGCATCAGGCACGGGGTGAAAGCTTGGCCGATGCGATGCAACACGATTACCTAGACCGGCCTACCTTCACCCCGCACCGGATACGCTGAGCGCCTCCTTCTAGCGAGAGTGAGGACCCACGAAGGGCAGGAGTGCCATGTGGCGGGCACGCTTGATAGCCACACTGAGGGCACGCTGGTGGCGAGCGCACGTGCCTGTTTTGCGGCGCGGCTCTATCTTGGCTCGCTCCGACAGATAGCGACGGAGCCGCCCCACATCCTTATAATCAATGTACTGCACGTTATCCACGCAGAAGGCACAGACCTTGCGCCGGGGCACATAGCGCCCACCCGGCCGGCGGGCCGGAGCGGTTGGAGCCGCGACCACCCCACCGCCCACCGCGCGCGGCTGACCGGGCGCAACTTGGGGTCGGGGTTGCCCGGTTGATGTTGAAGCAGGGGTGCGCGGTTGAGATTGAGGCTGAGGCGCGGCCTCAGCTTCTTCCCCTGCCTGTGGTTGTTCGGTTTCGGCTGTTGACACAACGTCTTCGACGTCGCTCACGCTGCTGACCTGTTGTTGATCCATTCAGTAGTTCCTCGTTTCTAGGGCAATATAGCAATACACGGCCCGATCGGTTTGGTAACCTTTAGATCGGGCGATGGTATGGTAGATTTCGTTCGAATCTATGGGACTTAGAAGGGGATGTCGTCCACGTCCACATCTTCGGCTTCGTCGTAATTATTGGCATAGCCACCCGCTTGACGCGTGGAGGCGGGGCGCTCCTCACCATAGGGGGCCGCAGGACCGGCTACACCGGTCTGTTGGCGCGAGTCGAGGATGAGCATGTTGGAAGCCACCACTTCAACGGTCTGTCGTTGCTGGCCGTCGGCGCCCTGCCACTCGCGTGTCTGAAGCCGGCCCTCGATGAACACCTTACTGCCTTTGCGCAGGTATTCGTTGCACTGTTCAGCAAGCCGCTCCCAAGCGACCACCCGGAACCACTCGGTTTCATCTCTCTGCTGGCCGTCGGGGGTTTTCCATGTCCTGCTGACTGCCACCGAGAATGTGGTGACTGGGGTTCCCTGTGGCGTATACTTGAGTTCTGGATCGCGTCCCAGATTGCCGATTAGAAGCACTTTGTTCAAGCCCCGTGCCATTTGTGGCCTCCCTTTCCGAAATCCCTCAGCTTCCACTTACACTTACACTTACAATTCTTGCCTTGTCTGCACTTCACTCACACATTGCGTGATGGGATTGTGGTGCACAGGGTCGCCCGGTGGTCGTGATTATGCCTACTCGCCCGGGCGGACCACGATATGCCTGATCACATCATCAGATATGCGGAGTTGGTTCTCAAGTTCCTGAACACTGGGTGGGGCAAGGTCTACCTGCTCGACCACATAGTAACCTTCCTCGTGATCATCGATCGGGTAGGCCAGTCGGCGCTTGCCCCACACGTTCTTCTCGATGACCTTTCCGCCAAGGTTGCCAATGATGCTATCTACGCGCTCAGAGACAGCGTTGAATTGCTCCTCCGCCAGATCAGGCCGAACGATGTACATCAGTTCGTAGTGGCGCACGTCCATGATTCACACCTCCTTTCTTTGGGTTTGCCCCATGCGCCGGTCCCACAGTGGTGTGAAGACTGTGAGCATGCACGGAGCAGAAAGGCTATTGCCGGTGCCAAAAGGCGAGATGTTTTCCACAAGCCTTTTTGCACTATCCGGCATTATACCATAAGCATACATTACTGGCAAAAAATGGCAAGGGCCACCAAGCATACGGGACCGGTGACGCAGCGCGGGCGCGCGGCCCGCATATCGGTCCCCGTGTTACATTACGGGGCGATGATCAAGCACGGCCACAGTTTCCAGATGGTAGGTCTGAGGGAAAAGGTCTATCACGCGTGCGCAGGTCAAGCTGTAACTCTGGGAAAGTGTTTTGATGTCGCGAGCAAGGGTGCTTGGGTCGCACGACACATAAATTATGCGGGGCACCCGCCTGCGAACCAGTTCTGCCAGCAGGGCAGGGTGGCACCCAGAGCGAGGAGGGTCGAGGATCACAAGGTCGGGACGGGCATTGGCGGGCAGGCGGGCCAAAAGGTCTTCGGCCCGGCCATGCCGAAACTCCACATTATGCGCATTATTGGCTAAGGCGTTCCACCTGCCGGCTTGCACAGCGGGGTTATCCAGCTCGAATCCGATGACCTTGCCGGCACGACCCGCCAGAGCAATCGCGAAGGTACCCACACCTGCATGGGCATCAACCAGCAGGCTCATGTCGGCGGGCACGTAGTCCGCTACGTGAGCGACCAGCAGTTCAGCGGCCTCGGTGTTGACCTGAAAGAAGGCATCCGGGGCTACCCAGTAGGTGTGCCCGGCCAGTTTTTCGACCCACGCGCCTTGTGGAGGAGAATATTCGGGCGCACCGTGCTCGCCACTGCCGCCGCGCCCGCGCGCGCTCCGCAGCGAAGCACCGGCGAGCAGGTCGGCCAGAACTTCTGAGGTCAACACGGAGGCCGAGCGCGTTTCGGCCAGCACGTTGACCGTACCGTCGTCCATAACCTCGACAACGATAAGCGGCGGCTCATGCTGGTCTGCCTCATATCGGTAGCGGGAAGCGAGGGCCTGCACTGCTTTGCGCACGTCACGACGGCGCAGGGTGATTACCGGGTTGGCGGCAGGCTCGTCTTCAGCGGGACCGCTATCTGGCCGGTCGTGGTGCCGAAGCGGGCGTCGTAAGCGAGGCCCTCGTCCGGGGCGTGGCACTGACTTGCCGGCCGCCCTGCTGTGGAAGACCACGGCGATGTGCCCTGTGCGCTCGCTCGCACGAATCGCCACCTTCCACACCTGCATCAACCCCTTCGTCTCAGCGATCGGAGGCGCGAGCGCAGATGAGATTGCAGCGCCCCCTTCCGGCTCGACCGGCGCGTACACGGAACGCAGAATCAGGTCGTTCACCAGCGGGATGGTGTGGTTTATGCCCGCGCCGGAGATGGGGCAGTGGCTCACCGCTATAACTTCATGGCTCTCTCGCTTGAAGTAGCCGAGGGTCTTGCCGGTGGGTTCGATTGCGAAATGAGAAGTGTTGCGATAACCGAAATCAAGGGGCGAGCCAACAGGCGGCATAAGCACCGAGCCGGGATCGGCCAACCCGCCGATCCTCTGGAGCAGAGAGCGCAAGATTTCGTGCTTGAAGCTTAGCTGGCCGGCATATCCGATATGTTGCCACTGACAGCCGCCGCAAGAGCCGAAGTAGGGGCAGGGGGCGGTTACGCGTAGTGGGGACGCTACGCGCACCTCGCTGATGATGCCTCGCAACAGGTTCTTGCGCTCGTCGGTGATGGAGACCACGGCCTCCTCACCCTTGATGGCCGGCCAGCCGAACACTGCCATGCCCGTCTCTGGGTCGCGCCCGACGGCAGCACCCCCGTATGCCATGTCATCGAACCTGACTGTAGTGGTTCGAGGCTGTGCGGAACGAGGTGCGGATCCCTCACCAGTCATGGTCGGTCATGGTTGGTCATAGATGCCAGACGGTTCTTCTCGCGGATCAGGGGAACCGAAAAGGCAGTAGGCATGGATGCACAGACGTCTGGGACGGGGAGGGCCCAACGCTACAGGCGGATGTAATCCTCCAGAGGCAGGACCAGTGCCACTCCACGGCCAACGGGCTGTTCGGGCGAGGTTGGTGCTTTCTCCTTCTTAGATAAGACGGCCTGCACGCCCGACTTCAGTATGGCGAGCACCGGTTCCACATCTTCATCGTCCACGCCCATCATAATGGTGGTGTTGCCTTCACGGCGGAAGCCGCCGGTGGAGGCCATGCGAGTGGCCCGGAACCCTGCCGCGAGCAGGGCGTCTGTTATGCTCTCAGCGGCTTGATTTGACACTACAGCTAGCACTAGCTTCATGCCCTTAGCCCTCCTCGTGCCCGATTATAGAATGCGCACCGGTTGCCTGTCAATAGACTAAATCGGTGTGGCCAAGGATCGGGGGGCCAAGCCCTACCACCTGTAATCCTTTCGCCATTGTGCTTTCTGGTATAATGCGCCGGTGAAACACAGCGGCCGATAACCGCGATAATCACGATATCTGCGACAACCATCAGGGTAATATGGCTACATGCCTGCAAGGGAGGTAAAGTCATACTTATGAGCATACCCACCCACGAAGATGCCCGTATGCTGATAGAGCTGTTCAGGTTGCGGCTCGACCCATTCCTGCAAGAGGCCGAGACGTGGTTCAACACCGAGTTTCAACCCGGTCCTTGGGAAGAACTCAAGGCGAGATACCCCACCGCCAGCCGCGAATGGCGCATGCTGACGACCGTGCTGGGCTATTGGGAAATGGTAGGTGCGCTAGTGGACCACAACCTGCTCAGCGACGATCTCGTGTTTGATGCCATGGAGACTTTGGACATTACATGGGAGAAAATAAAAGACTGGTTGCCCTCCGCAAGGGCGGAGATGGGCGCCGACCTGTGGGAGAACGTCGAACTGATGATCACGCGCCAGCAGAAATGGCGCTATACGCGCACTCCTAAGTCTCAGCGGCCCTGATATCCCCTGCCATGTTGGGCCTAAGGAGGGTATGAGGAGGGCTGTGCCCACCCCACACCCTCCTCCTAAATATATACACTGTGAATCAAGTCAGGGGTTGGCGCTGAGCCAACCCCTGACCAGTGTCTGCTGATTGCCGAAAAGAGACGAAATCTACTGACGCGGCTTTTACGTGTTGCGCATGACTTCCTTGATGCGCTCAGTGATTTGCAGAGCCTGATCGAACGGTCTCTGCCAGAGGTTGCGCCCAAAGATCAGGCCCGTGGCTCCGTTGTCCATCGCCATCTGTGCCTTCATGAGCAAGTCCTCGTCGCTGATTTTGCTACCGCCTGAGAACAGCACCATGCTTTTGCCTGCGGAGCGCACCACCTTGGCGATCGAGCCTGCGTATCCGAGGTTCATCTCGTTATAGGGCTTGGGTTGATCCGGGCTGATCTTTTCGTGCTCGGGCACGTTGAGCTTGATCACGTCCGCCCCCAGTTCCATAGCCAGTCTGGCCGCGTAGTCCACTGCGTACAACGAGTCGTTCCCGCCTTTGGCTTTTACGGCCTCACCACGCGGATAGGACCACACGATGAGCGGCATGCCGTATTTATCGCAGTCCTCGCGCACCTTCATGAGCTGCAAGAAATCATCGTCTTGCCGGGGCGAACCCACGTACAGAGTGTAACCCACCGCATCAGCCCCCAGATGCACGGCGTCTTCCACCGTGGCGTCCAACGCCGAGAATGCCTGAGCGTCGGACGGTATGTTGGTCTTGCCGTTGATCTTCAGGATCAGCGGTATCTTGCCCGCGTACTTCCACATGTACTTCTTGGAAATACCTATGTGGAAGACCACACCGGAGAAGCCCCCTTCTATAGCCAACCTTATCTGGAATTCCGGGTCGAGAGCAGGTGGGTTGACCAGAAAGTCAATAGGGCCATGTTCCACCCCCTGATCCACCGGCAACAGTAACATCGTGCCGTTGCCCGGCCCATAATCGTATAGGAGGCGATGCAGGCGGGTGCGCTTGCCCGTGGACAGGTAGTCCATCTCCTCCAGAGTGATTCGTTTCGGTCTCTCCTCCACGACAGCCCGACCGTCGGTGGTCGGCGTGGTCTTTTCCATCGTCTCCATACCTTGCCCTCCTTCTCAACATTGAGAACCGTGGGATTCGAATGCCGAGAGCTTGCCTGAGCAACGCTACAGAGCCGACTAAAACCACAAAGCGTTGTTACCCAATATATAATGTGCTTTATAGATAGTTGGGTACAGGCAGGGACTTGACTTACCCGGCCCTTCCGCACCGCATGCCCCTTGAGTGTGCTCCGGCTTAGATTAGACGTTGCCTCGGTGCTCGCTCCTCGTCGTTGTCTTTGCGGATCGGCAGAACCATTTTACTTAACCGCAGGTGGGCAGTCAAGGAGACACCCACCCCCCTCTCTGTTCACCCGCTGTGTGCTGCTGTTGCCTGAGTTGTTCGATGAGGCGTACCACCTCGCCCGGGTTGGCGTGGCGCTTGAGCTTTGACTTCGAGAACACCTCTTGCCCATCTACGGTCACCTCGAAGCGCCCCTTCGACCCCCTTATGAGGAGGATGGTCTCGACCTCCGGACCGAACGCTTCGATAAGCTCTCCCGCCAGACCGGCGGCGCGCGGCCCGTAGTTTCACTCCTGACAATATAATATCTCGATTTTCATGGTAGGCCTCCTCTATTGTGATGAGGGAGTTTTCCTGTATACTTGAGGCTAGCATTACCTGTGCCACGGTCCAAATGGAGCAATCTGTATGGGTGAAATCCACATAAAGCGCATAAAGGTGCTGAGAGGCCCCAATATATGGGCTTACCGACCGGTAATCGAGATCCTCACGGACATAGGCAAGTATGAGGAGCTACCGTCCGATAAACTGCCCGGCTTCACCGAGCGTCTGGTGGGGTTGATACCCTCGTTGTGGAGCCATCGCTGCTCCGAAGGCCGTCCCGGCGGCTTTCTGGAGCGCATGCGCCACGGCACGTACATGGGCCATATCATCGAGCACATCATCCTCGAATTGCAATCACTGGCAGGCATGGACGTGGGCTTCGGGCGCACCCGCTCCACCGGACGCCATGCCGAATATTGGATCGTGGTGGATTACAAAGATGCCGAAGCCGCCAAGATGTGTGCCTACCTTGCTGCGGAGATAGCCGAGAGGCTGGCCGAGAACCAACCGCTGGATTTCGACTTGCAACAAAAGCTGGAAGAGATCCGCGAGGTGGGGCAGGCCAACATGCTCGGCCCATCTACCCAGAGCATCGTGGATGCGGCCAAGAAGCGCAACATCCCCCACTTCAGGCTCAATGAGAGCAATCTGGTGCAACTGGGACACGGCAAGCACGCGCGACGCATTCAGGCCGCCGAGACGTCCTTCACTTCCAACATAGGTGTGGAGATCGCGCAGGACAAACAACTGACCAAGCACCTGCTGGCAAAGGTGGGCGTGCCCGTGCCTGAAGGCGAGGTGGTGCATGATGCAGACGCCGCATGGCAGGTGGCCCAATCGCTGGGTGGGCCGGTGGTGGTCAAGCCAGCAGGCGGCAATCAGGGCAAGGCGGTCAGCGTCAACCTGACCGGTGAGGAGCAGGTGAAGCGGGCATTCCAACTGGCCCATGACTATGCGGACGACGTGATCGTGGAGCAGTACATACAGGGCAGGGATCACCGCTTGCTGGTGGTCAGCGGCAGGCTCGTAGCCGCCGCTCAGCGCCGACCGGCGCAGGTGGTGGGCGATGGTCTGCACACCATCCGCGAACTGGTGCAGATGGTGAACGAGGACCCTCGGCGGGGCAGCGGGCATGGCTCAGCCCTCACCCGCATCAGGATGGACGCCGCTGCCGAACTGACCCTCTCCAAACAGGGCTACACATGGGATAGCATACCGCCCGCAGGCCAGTTGGTGCTGTTGCGTGAGAGCGCCAATCTGTCCACCGGCGGCACCGCCGTGGACGTGACCGACATCGTGCACCCGGACAACGCCGCCCTAGCGGTGCTGGCCGCCCAGACCATCGGGCTGGACATTGCCGGCGTAGACGTGGTGTGCGAGTCGCTCAAACAGCCGCTGGCCGAGCAGGGCGGGGCCGTGGTCGAGGTCAACGCCGCGCCCGGCCTGCGCATGCACCTGTTCCCCACCGAGGGTAAACCCCGGCCTGTGGGCGAGGCCATCGTGGATATGCTGTTCCCGCCCGGCAGTCAGGCCCGTGTGCCCCTGATTGCGGTCACCGGCACCAACGGCAAGACCACCGTCACGCGCATGATAGCCCACGTCTTCTCCACCATGAAGAAGTTTGTGGGCATGACCACCACCGACGGCATCTACTTCAACGGCGTGCGCCGCGTCAAGGGCGACTGTGCCGGACCGAGCAGCGCCGAGGCCGTGTTGCTGCACCCTCAGGTCGAGGTGGCCGTGCTGGAGACGGCCCGCGGCGGCATCCTGCGTGCCGGGCTGGCATGGGACCTCTCTACTGTGAGCGTGGTGCTCAACATCGCTAACGACCATCTCGGTCTGGAGGGAGTGGAAACCCCGGAGCGGCTGGCCCGCGTGAAACGTGTGATAATCGAGAGCGTGGCGCCCGACGGGTACGGCGTGCTCAACGCCGACGACCCGCTCGTGGCGGGCATGGCCGAGTACTGCACCGGCAAAGTGATCTTCTTCGGCACCGACTGCACCAACCCTGTCATGAGCGCACACCTCGCCTCCGGGGGCAGGGCTGCCTACCTGTTCGAAGACCGATTGATACTGGCCGAAGGCTCGAACGAGGTGGTGCTTATGCGTGCCGGGGACATACCGGCCACCTACGGCGGGCTGGTGCCGTTTCAGGTGCAGAACGCGCTGGCTGCTGCCGCCGCCTGCTGGGGCGCGGACGTGCCTGTCGAGTCGATCAGGCTGGGGTTGCGCACATTTCAGGCTGACGATAGGTCGGCACCCGGTCGCTTCAACATCTTCGAGGTTGGGGGTGCACGCGTGGTGGTGGATTACGGCCACAACCCCCATGCCGTGCGCGCCATTCAGCAGGCCGTGCACCGTATGAAGCCTCAGCGCGCCATCGGCGTGGTAGCGGCTCCCGGTGACCGGCGCGATGTGGATATTCAGGAACTGGCCGTAGTGGCCGCTAACACCTTCGATCTGATAATCGTGCGCGAAGACGATGATCGACGCGGGCGCGAGGTTGGCGAGGTGGCCCATCTCATCGCCGACACGGTGGCCCGCACCAAACCGGGCCTGCCCGTGGAAATAGTGCTGGACGAAGAGCAGTCGGTTGAGTACGCTCTGCAAAGCGTGCAGCCCGGGGATCTGCTGGTGATCTTCGCGGACGATGTGGAGCGCACAATCACGCAGGTAAAGTACGCGCAGGAGGCCATCACGCTGAAGCGCACCGATTCTCTGTGGGTGCCCGTGCCCCGGCACCTGCGCGTCGCTAAAGGCAAGTTGACCCACCTCTCCGTCGTACCTGCCGGGTCAACCGAACCGACGGACCAGTTCCCCGCATCGGCCCTGCCCGGTGCGGACGGCGAAGAGGGTTTGGCTCAACCCGGGCGCGGCATCCCCCATCAGGCCGGCGAAGGTTGACCCGACCTCTGTGCCCTCCCCTCCAACCGGCTACCGGCCGAGCTGCCGGGCCACCCAAGCACAGCGCCCGACTACGCCTGCCGGTGGCACACTGTCCGCAACTGGGTTATAATCCAGTAAAACGTACAGAAGTGCGATCGGCTGGTGGAAAACTTCTTGATGGACGCACGACGCGACGGCGTGAGCTTGCGGCAGGGCGCGGCCCTTGTTCAGGCTCCATGGCAAACACCGGGTTACCTTATGGTCATCGGCGGGGCCGACCGGCTGGACCCCAATTTCACCATCCCCAGATTGTTCGTGCAGTTGGTGCGGCGTGTAGAGGCCAACACTTATCTGCGCGGCATCGTGCTCATCAGCACCGCCACCCGCCACCCTGAAGTGCTCACCGCCGAGTACATACGCATCTTCTCCCACGTGGGCTACAGCAGCGACCGGGTGCGCGCCCCCCTCATCCGCACCCGCGATGAAGCGCATGACCCCGATAGGGTCGGCATGCTGTCTCAGGCCGCGGGCATATTCGTCACGGGTGGCGACCAATATACTCTGGTCAATGTGCTGGACCGCAGCCCCGTGGAACAGGCCATCATGCAGGCTTATGGCAACGGCGCGGTGGTTGCGGGCACCAGCGCCGGGGCCACCGCCATGGGCCGGCCCATGCTGGTAGCAGGTGGGGGGCACGGCGAACTCAGGATGGGCGTCGTGCAGATGTCGCATGGCCTCGGTTGGGTCGGCGACGACCTGATAATAGATACCCATTTCGGGGCACGCGGTCGCTTCCCCAGACTGCTCGCCGCCGTCGCCGAGCACCCGGCAGCCCTCGGAGTGGGCATTGACGAGAATACCTGCCTCATCTTGGACGCCGAGTGGCGGGGCACCGTTGCAGGCACAGGGGTGGTCTATTTCGTGGATGCTTCACACCTTCAATTCAACTCCGCCGACCCTGCACACCCCGGCTATCCCATCTCGATTGGGCCTCTCAGCGTGAATGCACTGGCCGCGGGGGCACTGTACGACTTGCGAACCAGACGCCCTCTACTTGCAATTCAAGACTTGCATCCCGTATAATAAAGGCGCAAACAGGGCAATTTAATCATCGCCTGTGCGCGTGTAGCTCAGTGGACAGAGCGAGGGCGTCCTAAGCCCTGCGTCGGGAGTTCGAATCTCTCCACGCGCACCATTCAGGACCTTCGTAAATCACAGGGCGTAAGCACCCATAATTGAACAGGCGCGATATCCGGCAACTCAAACTCTTCGTCGTCGCCATACCGCGCATCGCATCTAACGCAACATGGCGCTTTACGTTGGTCCTCGGTCCTCACCAGAGCCATAAGGTCCGGGCGCGCGGCCCCTCCTGCAAGCTCTGGCTTTTTTATCCCCTTGTTGTCCGGAGGACCCACAATGGTGGAGATCACGGTCAAGCCCAAGAACTTCAAGCTCCAGACCCCGGTGGAGCCTTCCGTGCGCAAGCGCGTGGAGCGCCTGTGCCGACGGTTGGACGACCTAGAGTCGGCCGAGGTCATCCTGTCTCAGGAACCCACCCACCTGCACCCGAGCAGGCTCCACTATGTTGCCCAGATCACCCTGCGCACCCGCCATGGCAACCTGATCCGCTCCGAAGTCACCAATCCCGAACTGCTCACCGCCATTGATGAGGCCGTCGGCCACCTGCACCATCAGATCGAGCGTTTCAAGGCACGCCGCCTGCGCAAGCGCAGGGGCGCAATGCGCCTCGGCGTGGCGCTTGCCTCGACACCGGCTCAGGCTTCGCCCCCGCAAACCATCTCGGCTGAGCAAACTGCCGGCCCTGACCTTTCCTCTGAAGAAAGCCTCCCTGATGAAGAAGAGGCTCGCATCGTCAGGGTCAAGCGTTTCAGCGTCAAACCGATGTACCCGGAAGATGCCATAGAGGAGATGGAGCTGCTGGGCCATACCTTCTACGTGTTCTGGAACGCTGATGACGACCGCATCAATGTGGTGTACCGTCGCAAAGATGGCAACTATGGCCTGATCCAGCCCGAGCCTGATTGAGGCCGACCCGCTGTCACCCATACCACGCACCACCGGTTTTGACCAAGACCTGCCACGGGGTAACATGAGTGCCACCCGCCCCGCTCTGGTGATATTTCAAGGCGATGTGCCCCCTTCAGCCTCGCCTCTTGAGCGCCTGCTTGTACAGGCGCAGCAGGCGGCTACCCTCGATCTACTGCTCCGGGTTGTCGGTGCCTCTGTCCAGCTCTTCGAACGGATTGTGCTGGTCACCGAAAGCCCTTCCTTCGGGCAGGCGGCCCGCGACATAATGGCACACCGCGCCGGCGTGCCTCCACTGCATATAGAGGCGTGGTCCGGCGAAAGCTTTCACTTCGGTCAAGCGCTCCAATTCATATGCCGGTCTTATTCCTTGCAGAGGTTCGTGTACGTGGGAGGTGGGGCCATGCCGCTGGCCTCTGAGCGTGAATTGGCCGACCTCGCCGCCGCCGTGAGCGGGGAAGGGGACTGCGTTGTCGCCAACAACCTGTACTCCGCCGACGTGGTGGCTTTGCACCCCGCTTCGGCGCTTGAGCGCATCCAACTGCCCGCCGCCGATAACGACCTTGCTTGGCTGTTGTGCTATCGTGCCACTGTGCCTTTCGCGCCCATGCCACGCACACTCGCCGCCCAATTCGATCTAGATACCCCCACCGATCTGGCTGTGCTGTGGTGGTGCGCTCAAGCGCCTCCGTTGAACACCGCTGTAGGCCCACATCTATCAAGTCTGCTGGACAGAGTGCCACCCACCATGCCCACACTGCTTGAGGCCCTAAAGGGCGCGTATGCGGTCATGGCTACCCGCAGAGCTGAATTGCTGGTGGCCGGCAGGGTGAGTAGCTGGGTGTGGCGGCGTCTAGAGGTCAACCTGCCGTGCCAGACTCGCATCCTTTCTGAGGAGCGAGGTATGAGGGCCAGCGGCCGCGAAGAGCGCGGAGAAGCCCGCTCCCTGCTCGGGCTCTATGTAGATCTGGCGGGCATCGCAGGATTGCTCGATGCGCTGGAGCAGTTATGCGATGCCGCGTTTCTGGATAGCCGGGTGTTATTCGCGCACCGCCGTCTGAATCCTTCGCGCCCCGACCGTTTCGCCTCTGATGCGCTTGCGCCCGACGACATAACCGATAGTTGGGTGCGCGACTTCACCTCGGCCATCGCTTCGGCCCGCATCCCCATAGTAACCGGTGGCCATTCTTTGATATCCGGTGGCCTGTGGGCCTTGTCCGAGCGGGTGCGCGCTTCCGGCCCGCTGGCGTAATCGCGAAACCCCGGTGATTCTCCGCCCAACCACTCTTTCCACCTGCACACGGATGCTAGCCGCACGCCCGCGCTGCGTCACCGGTCCCCCATGCTTAGTGCTCTTGGTGTGCCTGATGCCATAGTGGTTGATGCGTATCCATACAAGATGGGGGAGGGGAAGGCCGGGGAGGGGTTATGCCCTCCTCCTTTTGTCGGTGGAACCTGTCAGCCATGCACTTGCACAAATGTTCTGATTCATGCTATAATGGTGGTACACATCACAATATTTTGTGGAAAAGTTTTCCACAAAGGCCGCAACCCACAAAATATTGTGCAAAACCCACTTGACAGACAACCTGTGATGCGCTAACATTACCACAGCACAATATCTTGGGTATGGGGGCCGTAGAACACAAAATCTAGTAGCCGACAGCCCAAGATCGCGTAAAACATGAGATGCCCTTTTTGCCACCACCCCGATACCGAGGTGACCGACAGCAGGCTCGCCGAAGGCGGCGAGTCGGTCAAGCGCCGCAGACGGTGTAAGCACTGCGGCAGGCGGTTCACCACCTACGAGCGCGTAGAACGCATAGGGCTGACGGTGGTAAAGAAGGACAACCGGCGCGAACCGTACAGCCGCGAGAAGCTCTTCAGGGGCATCGAGCTGGCCTGTACCAAGCGCCCCGTGCCGGCCGACCTGCTCGAGGAGGCGGTCAACAGCATCGAGGCGCAACTCTTCAGTCTGGGCACG
>DAOTTC010000141.1:0-10379 GCA_034437815.1 Chloroflexia bacterium
CGTCCAGTTCCGCCTTGAAACCTACGACCCGACGATGAGGGTACTGAAACATCGTCATGCATGCCCGCAGGCGCCTCCACCTTCCAGGTGCCTTGAAACCTACGACCCGACGATGAGGGTACTGAAACGCGTCGGCGGCTGAAGCGCGATGTTTGCGGTTTCGGGCTTCTTGAAACCTACGACCCGACGATGAGGGTACTGAAACCTACGATGCGGGCTGGCGCATCGTGGAGACCATCGGCCTTGAAACCTACGACCCGACGATGAGGGTACTGAAACTTAACAAAGCCCAGACATGGCTTTCCCAGGCCGGGTACCTTGAAACCTACGACCCGACGATGAGGGTACTGAAACCTTCTGGGTATCAAGTGCCATCGTCGTACCTCCTCTTGCTTGAAACCTACGACCCGACGATGAGGGTACTGAAACTTGCATATCTCGTACGTTTCCCACTGGTAACCTCCTCCTTGAAACCTACGACCCGACGATGAGGGTACTGAAAGCAACAAACGCGGCTAGCCCGCGCCATGCACCGTCAAGGTCTTGAAACCTACGACCCGACGATGAGGGTACTGAAAGTTATCCATGCCCGCCACCTCGCGCAGCAACTCGCTGCTTGAAACCTACGACCCGACGATGAGGGTACTGAAAGTGGAGCTTTCCACAGAATGGCCCGTGGCCTCGGCCTGCCCCCTTGAAACCTACGACCCGACGATGAGGGTACTGAAAGGAAGTGGAGGTCCGGGGTCCGGGGAAACGACCTCATGGTGCACGTTGAGCCGGAAGCAGATCCGACACAGCGAGGACGAACCGCATAAGCAACCGGGCACGAACCCCTTATCAAATATCATCGAGGCTATGGCGCGTCACACCACCGGTGGCTGCTCGATATGCTTGCGCATCAAGGTAAGCCTGCTCGGTTTTGAACCGAGCTTAGAGTAGAACTCCTGAAGCTCAATGTTATTGGCCTGCACCAGCACATTGATCCTGCGGCAGCCAAGCTCTTTGAAGCGCTTTTCAAGTTCTACCACCATGCGGGTGCCCAAACCTCGTCTCTGGAAATCGGGGTGCACGGCCACGTGTTGCAACCAGCCGTACACCCCGTCAAAACTGCCCATGGCCGCACCCACTATGCGCCCACCCTCCTCTGCTACGAGAAAAAGCTCGGGGTCGCGCTCCAGCTTGTGCATGATAGCGGCAAACGTGTCTGAACTGGACAGAGGTATACCCACCTTTTGCCACAGGTCCACCACCGCGTCGTAGTCTGCCAGCACGAATTGCCTGATCTCCATGGTTATCAGCCCCCACGATGCTGCATAAGCAGCTGCCAAGTCATCAGAATTAACCACCAAAAACACCAAAAAGCGCCAAAGACATCAAGACAAGAGATTAGGTTCAATGCGGCGCGAGGCCCCCTCCCCGCCCAACCCCACTATATCAGAGCAGGTGAGATTGTGCTATAATAGAGCCAACAGGCGGCCTCGAGGGGTGGGTGGATGGCCCATATGGACTTATCCGCTCATCCCTCAGCTTTATATTTCCCTATCGCAATGACCGAACCAGCACCACCCATCGAGGTAATCCGCTCGCCCAACCGCAAAAAGACTGCTTCCGCCCGCATGGTAGATGGCAGGGTGGTGGTGCGCGTACCCGCAGGCATCACCGAAGAAGAAGAGCACAGGCTGGTGCAGTCGCTGGTATCTCGCGTGCTGAAGGCCCGCGCCCGGCGCAGCCTCGCCGACCTGCCCGACCTGAAGAAGCGTGCCACCGAACTGAACCGCAGATACTTCGGGGGCAAGCTCAAGCTAAGCGAGATAAAATGGGTGTCGAATCAAGACAGGCTCTATGGCTCGTGCACGCCCTCGACCGCCACCATCCGCATCTCCGACCGCGTGGCCCGTATGCCCCTATGGGTGCTCGACTATGTGATTATGCACGAATTGGCCCATCTGGTGGAGCCAAACCACTCGCCCGACTTCTGGAAGCTGGTGTACCGATACCCCCTCACCGAGCGGGCACGCGGCTACCTGATCGCTGTGGGCATGGAGGGCGAGGCCGGACCCCCCGACCAGACCTGAGTTGCCTGCGCTATCGCGGGGTTGCTATTGCAGGCCCTGCACCAGACCGGCGTACTTGTCCACAAGCTGGCGGGCCTCCAGCTCGGTCTCGGCCTCGGCGATCACGTGGAACAGCGGCCTGTCGGCGTCGGGCAAGATGAGCGCCCACTCACCGTTGCCCAGATTGATCTTCACACCGTCTATCTGCCGGGTGGCGGCATCACGATACTGCTCGTTGAGGATGCGCATCACGCGACCCTTGTCTTCCCACCGGCAGGGCACACGGGTGGAAGCCCAAGCGTACTTGGGCAAGCGCTCCAACGCCTCGGTGAAACGCACCTTGCTGTGCGCGGTCAGCTCCATTATCTTGGCGACGGCGAACAGCCCATCGGGCGCGGGCAGGAACTGAGGGAATATGATCGAGCCGGGGTTCTGACCATCGCCCGCCAACACCACCCCCTGCCGCAGGGCCGCGGTCATCAACGCATAGGTGTTGTAGCGCGTGCGGATCACCTCGGCCCCGTACTTGGCGGCAATATCCTCGAATATCGAAGGCGCATACACCGGCACGGCGATGGCCCCCCCGCCCCCGTGCTGGGCAAGGGCCAGATCGGCTATGGCCGCCAGCGCCGACAACCCGCTCACCCGCCTGCCTCGCTCGTCCACGAAGTACAGCCGCTCGCCGCCGGTGTCCAGCCGCACGCCGAAGCTGGCCTTGAGGGTGCTGGTGATGGCCCCCAGCCGCTCCATGGCCTCCTCCAGCTCTTCGGGTGTCTGGTACAGCTCGTCCTCCTGCACCACAGCGTTGATGGCCACCACGTCCGCGCCCAGCCTGCCCAGCAGTGCGGGCAGCACCAGACTGGCCGACGAGTTAGCGTAGTCCACCACGATGCGGTTGAAACCTTCGGCGCTCTGGATCAGGTCCACGTTCAGGTTCTTCAGAAAGTCGGCCTCGTAGCGCTCTTCCACGTCTGGGGCATAGTTGATGCGCCCTATGTCGTCCAGATACACGCGGCGAAAGTCCTCGCGGAAGAAGGCGGTCTCGATCTTGCGCTCGGTGGCCTTGTCGAGGTCGAGGCCCCGCCGGTCGAAGAACTTGATGTCCACCACCCGCGCATCGAACGGGTTGAGGCGCACGTGTACGCCGCCCGCCGCCCCCACCGAGCGGGTGTAGTGGCGGGCCACGGGGATGGGCACACTGCGCAGGTCGAGCACGTTCACGCCCGCCGAGGGCAGGCCCGAAATGAGGGCACGCTTGATCATGCGCGGGGTATAGTGGCTGTCGCGGTTCACAGTGACAGTAGCGCCTTTGGGCAGCACACTGCCGTAGGCCGCGCCCAGCTTGGCGGCGAACTCCGGCGTCAGGTCCACGTTCACGAGGCCCGTCACCCCCCACCTACCGAACAGACTGCGCCGGGCCTGCGCCCCCCAGATGATAGAAGATGTGACGGTGGCCCCGCTCTCCACCTCTTTGGCGGGCCATATCTTGACGTTGGGGTGCACCACCGCGCCCGTGCCGATGATGGTACTGTCGCCGATGACCGCGCCCTCGAATATCATGGCCTGCGGCTTGACGTTCACACCGGTTTGCAGGATGGCCCCGCGCACCTCGGCCCGCTCGCCGATATAGCAGTTGCGCCACACGATGGCCCGGTCAATAGTGGCCCGCGTGTCCACTATGGAATAGTCGCGCACCACCGCCGGACCCTGTATCACCGCGCCCGACTTGACCTTGACGCCGGTGCCCAGAAACACCGGCCCCTGAATGTGCGCGTCGCGGTCTATCTCCACATCGTCCATCACCCGTATGCCCGACCCCGGCTCGAGCTCCGTGCCCAGTCTGGGCAGGTTCACCTTGCCGCTCAGGTAATCGGCAGAGGCGCGCATGTAGTCGGGTATGGAGCCGATGTCGCACCAGTAGCCTTCGGCCACGTAGCCGAACATCTCATCGCCCTTTTCGAGCAGGATGGGAAACAGATTGTTGCTGAAGTCGAACACCTGCCCCGGCTCGTAGTACTTGAAGATGTCAGGCTCCAGAATGTATATGCCGGTGTTCACCGTGTCCGAGAACACCTCGCCCCAGCTGGGCTTCTCCTGAAACTGGCGCACGCGCCCCTCGTCGTCTATGATGACCACGCCGTATTCGAGCGGGTTGGGCATGCGCTTGAGCACCAGCGTAGCCATGGCCTTCTTCTGTTTGTGGTACTGAATGGCCGCCGTCAGGTCGAAATCGGTGAGGGCGTCGCCCGATATGACCATGAAGGTGCTGTCGAGATACTTTTCGGCCTGCCGTACCGAACCCGCAGTGCCCAGAGGGGTCTCTTCGATGGTATAGTTCAGTTTGACGCCAAAGCTGGACCCATCGCCCAGATACTCTTGAATGTCCCCGGCCAGATATTGCAGGGTGGCTATCATCTCGGTGATGCCGTGGCGCTTGAGCAGTTCGATGATGTGCACGATGCAGGGGCGGTCTACAACGGGCACCATGGGCTTGGGCCGGCGGATGGTCAGAGGGCGCAGACGAGAGCCTTCCCCACCTGCCATAATCACTGCCTTCATATGCAACCCTCCCGCATAGATAAACCACACATGATTCTGCATAACCGGCCCGGTGTTCCTGCCGCATACCTCGGCCCCGACAACCGCCACCGGAAACGGCTTTGTCTAACTTCGATTATACAGGAAGCAGAGGGGGTTTGAAAGCCGGTCAGGAGCTTATCCCAACCAGCAGTCCGCGCTTGGTGCGGGCGGCGTCAGGGGCTAAACCGTCGGGGTCATAAATGGCGCGCAGGCCTGCTTCTCGAAAGGCCTGCACGTACTGCTCGGTGGTGAACAGGCCGGCCTCGTGATGTTCGGTGATATAGCTTATGCCTTCGGGGGTGCCGATTAGATAGTGAAAATCGAGGATGGACACCGGGTTGTGCTCGCCTTCCACGACCTCGCTGATGTTCATGCGAGCGAGCTTGAGATCGGGCCGGTCCACGAACACAGCGTGCAGGCTGCCTTTGAAGAAAGTTTCAGGGGTAAACCACGGTTCCACAATAAGCACCCCACCACGCTTCAGGTGACGGGCCATGGCGAGCACCGACTGATTAAGCCGGGGCAAGGTCTGCACATAGCCTATGGAGTTGAACAGGCAGGTAACCACATCGAACTGCCTGCCGAGGTCGAAATCTACCATGTCGGCCTGATGGAAGGTGACGTCCGGGAATCTCTGTCGGGCCACAGCCAGCATCTCGGCATCAAGGTCCAACCCCTCAACGGCGTAGTGCTCGCGCAGATAGAGGATGTGTCCGCCGGTGCCGCAGGCCACGTCCAGCAAGGTGTTGCCCGGGGACCGTTTGTGTTGCCGGATGAGCCTGTGGAGCATATCCGACTCGGCCCTGTAGTCTTTCCAGCTGTATATAGCGTCGTAGAATTGGGCGGTTTTCCTGAACATGGCCTCGCCTACACCCTCCGGTCCGATGACAGCGGCGCATCCTCGGATCCGGTCGTGCTATGAGCACGCCTGTGCCACAGATGGCCCAGCCTGCCCCCGAACCGCGTGAGCGACACGCCGGCCAGCACCAGCACCATGCCGGTCCAGAACGGCCAGCCTAATGGCTCCTTGAGGAACGTGAACGAAATCAGGGCGGCCAGCACCGGCACGAGGTTGGTGTACACCGCGGTGCGCGTGGCACCGAGCTGTTGCACGCCTTTGTACCAGATTATGTACGACAGCGACACCGCAAGCAATCCCGACACCACCAGCACGACCCACGCCAACACAGGCACTCGCCCCCAGCCGGGTGCGCCGGCCACGATCGAAGGCCCCGCTACCACCAGCAACCACACCGACCCCACAGGCATGGTGAGGGCGTTGAGCTTGCTTGACGAGTAGCGCCTGAGCAGTGGCCCCGACAGCACGGTGTATAGGCCCCACAGCATGGTCGCCACCAGCATGATGCCATCCCCCAGCAGGCGCGAGCCTAATTCTAGTGGTTTGCCCGACCCCAGCACCACCAGTGCGATGCCCGCCAGCGTGATGGCTATGCCCGCCCACGCATAGGCCTTTATCCGCTCAAGCCCCAGAAGCGCCCCGAATATGGCTATGAACGCCGGGCTGACCGACAAGATGAGGGCTACGTTGCCGGCCAGCGTGTTGCTGATGCCGATTATGAACAGGGTCTGGTATATGCCATGCCCCACCAACCCCAGCACAAGCAGCTTCCAGCCGTCACCCCGCTGCCAGCGCAAACCCTCCCTGCCGGCCAGCAACAGCCCCACGGGCACCAGCGCGGCCAGCGCAAAGCGCAGGGCGTTGAATGTCAGCGGGTCCAAGTAATCGAGTGCCCACTTGATGGCCGCGGGATTGGCCGCCCAAATGAGCACCATCAGCATCAACAGCGCATCGTATACCGTCAGCCCATACTGCGCGTGTGGAAGGCGAGCCGATCCACCCGCCTCGAGGCTCTCGGCGGCTTCGACGCCGATCAGCGGCCCGTCCACTACTCCGGGAGTAGCGGCCTTCAGTGGGTCAGTGCGTTGTGCGCTTTGCTCCCCGATTACCGCAATAGGCGCTTTCTCTTCGCTCATAACTCCGCAAAACTAACAGCCGGGGCTTCCCAATCCCACCGGCTTCCGCCGGCAATCGTGATATTATAACATTGGAAGCTTTTTGTGCGTTCTATTGTTAGAACTATGGCTTCCACCAAGCATCAGAGGTTGACAGGGGCATTACATGATCGATGGCCCCATTTGCAGAGCGCGGGTATCCCCCAACTGCAACCACAGGGAAGGCCGGGGAGGGCACGGCCCTCCCCATACCCTTCCCCCTTTATTGCACACAAAGTGCCATGAAGCAGCCTAGAAACGAGAAGATCTGGATATGTTTTACCTGTCAGACGTCATAGGCAAAAAGGTATTTGACCCACAGGGTAACGCCATCGCCCGCATCCGGGACCTTGTGGCCGAACTTGTACCCGTGAGCGACAGGCACGAAGGACAAGGAAAGGACGACGCAGGTGCGCCCGTAGAACAGAGAGAGGGGCAACCCCGGTCGGAACCCGAAGCTGACGATGCCGAGGCTCTGGTGGTCAAAGGGTTGCTGGTCAGCGAAGGCCGCAGGACGCCGCCCCTCTTCGTACCAGTGGAGCAGGTGGCCTCTCTGGACGCGGACGGGGCGCGATTAACTTCTTCAAAGGAGGGTCTGCGGCCATTCGAACAGCGCCCCGGCGAGGTGTTGTTGGCCCACCACCTGTGGGACAAGCAGGTAGTAGACCTGCGGACACATAAGGTGGTGAGGGTAAACGACGTGCTCATCTCCGATGTGCCCTTGGACCTCGCAGATGACCGGCGCGCGCGCTGGTGGGTGCGCGGGGTAGACGCCTGCCTCAGCGTGCCGGGCCTGTTGCGCCGACTGCATCTGACCAAGCTGTTGGGGGCGCTTGCGCCCACCGATATGCAGGCAGACATAATCCCGTGGAAACAGGTGGTGATGTTCGGCTCCAACATACCCGGGGGCCTGCCCATGCGCCACAGCAAACTGGCAGGTCTGCACCCAGTGGAAATAGCCCGCATCACCGATGCCGTCAGCTACCGGCAGGGGGCCGAGATCATTTCCTCGCTGGACGATACGCTGGCCGCCGACACACTGGAAGAGATAGCCGAAGACCGCCAAACCGACATCGTCGAGCAGATACCCGAAGAACGCGCCGCCGACATACTGGAAGAGATGTCACCCGACGAAGCCACCGACCTGTTGGGCGACCTGCCGGACGACAAGGCCAAAGCCCTGCTCGGCCAGATGGGAAGGGAGGAAGCCGAGGAGATACGCCGGCTTCTGCGCTACCCCGACGACAGCGCGGGCGGCATCATGACCACGGAATTCGTTACGGCCTACCCTGACATGACCGTGGGCGAAGTGATAGAGGCCAACAAAGACAGGTTCCGCGCAACAGACCTCATTTACTACATCTACGTGGTGGACCCTGAGCATGAGGGCAGGCTGGTGGGCATCATCACGGTGCGCGAACTGCTGGTGCACGACCGCGACGTTCGGGTGGGCGACATCATGTTGAAGGACTTCATTACCGTAGAACCCGAGGAAGACAAGACAGACGTGGCTCGCAAGATGGCCGAGTACAACCTCATTGCTCTGCCGGTGGTGGACAGCGACAACACACTGCTGGGTGTGGTTACCGTGGACGACGTGCTGGATGCCCTCCTGCCTGCGGGTTGGAAGCGGCGCATCCCCAAGATATTCAGCTAGCGGGGTTGATGTGGTGTGCAACTATGACCGACATGAAACCAAGACCTGCTAGCCCTCACACAGAGGCTGATGCCGCATTGCGGCCCGCAGCACTTGCGCGCGGCACCGAGGCAGAGGCACAGGCTGAACCCGAAGAGGCTACGACAGCAAACGCGGCGGACCGCTCGGAGTCGCCGAATCGCTACGTGCCGGCCCTGAGACGTATTGAGGCCGAAGAGCGCGCTCGCCGCAGGCTGCGTCGGCTGCGGCTCGATCCGTTCAAACCTCTGCGCCGGGTAACGCGCACCGGCTGGTGGCCCTACATGGCGCTCATGGGGCCGGGCATAGTGGCGGCAGCCGCCGGAGACGACGCGGGGGGCATAGCCACGTACGCCTCGGTGGGGGCGATGTATGGCTACAAGCTGTTGTGGGCCATGGTGCTGGTGACCATCAGCCTTGTGTTGGTGCAAGAGATGTGCGCGCGCATGGGCGCGGTCACCGGTAAAGGCCTCACCGACTTGATACGCGAGCAGTTCGGGGTGGGTTGGACGCTGTTCGTGGTGCTCATAGTGCTCATCGCCAACACGGGCGTGACCGCTTCGGAGTTCGTGGCGGTAGCGGCCGTAGCCAACCTCGTGGGCATACCCGGCTGGTTGGCCGTGCCGCCGGTGGCTTTTCTCATCTGGTGGTTGGTGGTCAAAGGCTCTTACCACAGGGTGGAGAAGGTGTTCGTGCTGTTGTCGCTGGCCCTCTTCTCATATGTGGCGGCGGCTTTTCTGGCCAAGCCGGACTGGGCGGAAGTGGGGCGCGCTTTTGTCACCCCTACCATCATCTGGGAAGCCCCGGCCCTGCAAATTCTCGTTGCGCTCATAGGCACCACCATAACTCCCTATATGCAGATCATAGTGCAGTCTTCGGTGGTCGAAAAGGGCGTGACCCCGCGAGATTACAAGTATACGCGCTTCGATACGGTGTTTGGAGCCATCATGTCCGATGTTATCGCGGTGTTCATCATAATTGCTACCGCCGCCACCCTGCATGCCGCGGGCACCACTTCCATCGAAACAGCAGCCGATGCCGCCAGAGCGCTGGAGCCGGCGGCCGGGCAGTTTGCGGCGCTGCTCTTCTCTGCCGGCCTGTTGGGCGCTTCCATGCTGGCGGCGGGCGTGCTGCCGCTGGCTACGGCTTACTCGGTGACCGAAGCGCTTGGCTTCGAGAAGGGAGTGAGCATGTCCTTCGAGGAGGCACCGGTGTTCGTGGGGCTGTTCACCGTGCTGGTGGGGGTGGGCGCGGCTATCGCCATGATACCGGGCTTGCCCTTCTTCGCGGTGCTCATCGCGGTGCAGGTGCTGAACGGGGCGCTGTTGCCCATACTGTTGGTGTTCGTAGTCAAACTGGCAAGCGACAAGCAGATCATGGGCGAGCATGCCATCGGTCCGGTCTACAAGGTGCTGGCGTGGGCCACGGTGCTGCTGATCTCCACAGCTGTGGTGCTGATGTTCCTCACCATGTTCTTATAGTAATCCCCAGGCAGAGGCGCCCTTGTACCCGCACTGTCGACTGACGACCCCAGCCCCAGCCGGGGTTGCTTGCTTTCCGGTGGTCCAGATGGTATACTAAATCTACTTTTCTACTTTGTACATGCATACACAGCATGTCCTTCGCCTCTTCTTTATGAGAAGGGGCCTCTATGGTTATGGTTTTAAATCGGACTGGAACCGTGGCCATCATCCGGCTCAGGCAGCACGCACGATGACACCGGGTGTTGATCGTATAACTCAGGAGGGAGTAAATCCTATGGCAACGCATGTCGACAGACTTGCATGGCGCATACTATCAGTGCTGTTGGTGGCCGGTCTGGTGGTGTGCACGTCTCTAGGCGTGTCTGCTCCGGCGCAGGCCCAAAGCGGTGGGCGCTACTTCCCCGAGACAGGCAAGACGGTGCGCGGCCCGTTTTTGAAGTACTGGTTGGAACACGGCGGCCTGCCCCAACAGGGCTACCCCATCTCCAACGAGATGCAAGAACGGTCGGACACCGACGGTAAGGTGTACACCGTGCAGTACTTCGAGCGGGCGGTGTTCGAATACCACCC
>DAOTTC010000142.1:0-24900 GCA_034437815.1 Chloroflexia bacterium
GCCCGGTGGCAGGAGTTCAAGCGCCGCTACTTCGCCGAGCTTGATGCCAATCCCTCGGCCCTGCGGCCCCTTGTCGAAGCGGCCCGCACTGGCGACCTCACTCTGCTGTACAGCGCCCGCGACACCGAGCACAACAACGCCCTTGCCCTCAAAGAATATCTGGAACAGAACCTGAGCTGACTGCCGGCACGCGCATAGAGCGCGGGCATCTTGCCCGCACTGGCTGTGGGCGAACCCCGATTATTGCTGGAAGCTAGCCGGTGCGCAGGTTTGGTGTGCGTCGGCCCGTTCAGGTATAATTTCTTAGGTGGGTGCTTTAGCGTGCACCCCCACAACCTCGTACCCCGTTACAGTAATGGAGCAATCATCGTGCTTAACTGGTTCAGGCGTAAAGAGCAAACTAAAACCGAAGAGCAGGTACAAGAACAGCGACAACGCGTTGAGGAAGGGCTGATGCGCACGCGGCGCGGCTTCTTCCAACAGATAGTGTCGCTGTTCGAGGTAGACGAGATCACCGATGATATCTGGGAGGACATAGAGACCCTGCTCATTCAGGCCGACGTAGGCGTGGACACCACCGTGGCCGTGCTAGACCGCGTGAAGGCACGCATCAGGGCCGAGCGCATCAAAAAGCCCGATCAGGCCTACGAAGTGCTCAAGGAAGAGTTGGTCAACGTGCTCCTCAAGCCGGAGCGCGAGCTTGCGGCCCGCGATGGCCGCGCGTCCGCACCTGTAGAGGGGCAGTCCGGTTCTGCCGGGCTTGAGGACAGGCCTTATGTGATACTGGTGGTAGGCGTGAACGGTGTGGGCAAGACCACCACCATTGCCAAGCTCGCAAAGCACTTCCGCGATCGGGGCAAGAGCGTGGTGATCGGCGCGGGTGACACATTCCGGGCCGCGGCTATCGAGCAGTTGCAGATATGGGGCGAGCGCGTAGGCGTGCCGGTTGTTCGCCACCAGCTGGGTGCGGACCCGGGCGCGGTGGTGTTCGACGCTATAGAGGCCGCCCGCTCGCGCAACGCCGACGTGCTCATCATTGATACGGCTGGCCGCCTGCACACCAAGACCAACCTGATGGAGGAACTGCGCAAGGTCAGGCGCGTCATCTCCCGACAACTACCGGGCGCGCCCGACGAGACCCTGCTGGTGCTGGACGCCACCACCGGCCAAAACGGCCTTCAGCAGGCCAAGGTGTTCACCGAGGTGGCCGAGGTGACCGATGTGGCCGTCGCCAAGCTGGACGGCACCGCCAAAGGGGGCATCGTGTTCGCCATTGCCAGAGAGCTTGGCCTGCCCATCCGCTACGTGGGCACCGGCGAGAAGCTCGACGATCTGGCCGAGTTCGATGCCCGCCAGTTTGTGGAAGCCCTGTTCAGATAGGCCCCGCGCCCGGATGGCCGATGGCTTGGGCAGGAAGTCAGAGCACAGCTAGCCGGGTGTCAGCAGAAAACCCCGGGTTGAAGCCTGAAAGAGAGAAGCATAAGTGTTTGAAAACCTCACCGACCGACTGAACAGCACATTCAGCAGGCTCAGTGGCAAAGGCCGGCTGGACGAAGCCGACATAGACGAGGCCATGAAAGAAGTGCGCCGCGCACTGCTTGAGGCTGACGTCAACTTCAAAGTGGTCAAGAGCTTCGTGGAGAAGGTGCGCGAGCGTGCCATCGGACAAGAAGTGCTCAAGAGCCTCACGCCCGCCCAGCAGGTGGTGGGCATAGTGCACGAGCAGTTGATCGAACTGCTGGGCGAGCCTGCTAAGCTGGAGATGGCCAAAACCCCGCCCACCGTGATCATGCTGGTGGGCCTTCAGGGGTCGGGCAAGACCACCACCGCCGCCAAGCTGGCTCTTCAGCTTCGGCGGGCCGGGCATACACCCTTGCTTGTGGCCGCCGACGTGTACCGCCCCGCCGCTATCCACCAGTTGCAAACCCTTGGCAAACAACTCGGCGTGCCCGTGTATTCCGAGCCGCCGGGCGCTGACCCTGTGAACATCGCGGTGAACGGCGTGCGCCACGCGCAGATGAACAACCACAGCGTGGTGGTCTTGGACACGGCGGGCCGCCTGCATATTGACGAAGCCATGATGCAGGAGGTAGCCAGCATTCGCACGCGCCTCAACCCCAACGAGGTGCTGCTGGTGGTGGACGCTATGACCGGGCAGGACGCGGTGCGCGCCGCCGCCGAATTCAACGAGAAGGTGGGCATTACCGGCCTGATCCTCACCAAGATGGACGGGGACACGCGCGGCGGGGCTGCCCTGTCGGTGCGCGAAGTCACCGGCGTGCCCATCAAGTTCATCGGCACCGGCGAGAAGCCCGACGCGCTCGAACCCTTCTATCCCGACCGCCTCGCTTCGCGCATACTGGGTATGGGCGACATACTGACCCTTATCGAGAAGGCACAGGCCGAGTACGACGCAGAGCAGGCGCGGGCCATGGAGAAGAAGCTGAGGACGGCCACCTTCGACCTCGAAGACTTCCTCAACCAGCTACAGCAGGTGAAACGGCTGGGGCCGTTGGAGCAGGTGCTGGGCATGATACCGGGCCTTGGTCAGGCCATGCGCCAGCAGCAGGTGCAGGTGAACGAGGACGACCTCAAACATATTGAGGCCATCATCCGCTCTATGACCCCTATGGAGCGTCACAACCCCGACATCATAGACAGCAGTCGCCGCCGCCGCATTGCCCGTGGCAGTGGCACCGCCATTCAGGATGTGAACGCCCTGCTCACCCAGTTCAGACAGATGCAGAAGATGATGAAGATGCTCACGGGTGGGAGCGGGGGAGGTGGCGGCTTGCGAGGCATGGGCCTGATGGGCCGAATCGGCAGGAACGGCAGAAGCGGCAAAGATAGAAAAGATAAAGGCAAAGGCAAGGGTAAGGGTAAACATCACGGCAAGGGCAGTTCTGGCCGGTGATTTTGGTCACCCATTCCCTCCTATCACCACTTCATACACCATGACGCTGCTCTCGGGAGGGGGTGGCCGATGGCCGGCACCGGTGGGGTGACCCCCTCTGGTGGGCACTGTGGCCCGTGTATGAGCTTGAGCATGGGCTTCGCTCTTCATCCATGCGTCCAGCGCCTCACGTGAAGCCCAGCGGGTCATGGAGATATATTCGCCCTCGCCTCTGAGCAGTTCGAAGCCTAGGAACCCCGGCTGTTTCTCCACCAACCCGGCTCGGTTCCGAAAACGCTCTTCAATCCTCTTGCCTTCTTCCGGCGACCCAACGGGTATGCGCACCATTACTACGATCATCCGCACCCCTCCACTTCTACCGACTACTCTATTGCCTTATACCAATTCCCCATAGAAAAGCTATAAAATCAAAGCGAAGGGCTACAAATCTCCGGCATTGCTCTAAACCAGTGTAACCGCGTCTGCGCCGATACGCAAGCCCCACGTCTGCCGCCGCAGGCCCGGGGCCAGCGCAACCTGAACGCCTTATGGCCCGTATATACGGTGTGAACCACAACTCGCATTTGACCAGATGGAGGAGCAAAATGAGCTACCGGCAGAACCCGGACACAGGCGTGCGCGAAGCATCGCCTCGCATGAACGACACGAGCTTCGCAGGCCCGCTGGCCCCCCAGCCTCAACCACAGGCTCAGTCCGGCAGGCAATATTCATTCAACGTGCGCCGCTGGATGGCGGGCCGCACCACCCTTGAGCGCATAGGCTTCTGGATAATAGTGCTGGCCGCTTCTGCCTTGCTATTATTAGTGCTGGGCGCGATACTGCCACCTATCCTCGGCGCGGCCATCAACGCCTTTTATATATCGTTGTTCGTGGGCATGCTCACCCTCATGAACCTGCCTAGATCTTCCCGATGGGCAAACGCCTTGCTGGGGCGCAGGCTCTTCCCTGTGCTCAAGGGTTCTGAAATCGAACTGTGGCGGCTGGCCGGGGTGAACACCGGGCTGGCCTTCGTCTTTGTGTTCTTCTACAGCCTGCTGGCGTACTTCATCGGTGGGTTGCTCTCAGGCCTGCTCGTGTTCGGTGGGCTGGTAGCCGCAGGCGTGTTCTATAACCACGCTCGCAAAGTGATCATCAAACCCTGAATGCCTCGGCATGCCGCTTCGCTCTTAGCACCATCCGCCCATCCGCCGTCTGCCCACCAACATGCCGAGCCGGTCACTCGGCCCCCCAGCCGCAAACATACCCTTCCACATCCGGTCCAGACCGGCCTCGGTGCCACTATGCATCAGGGGCAATGCTCCACCCATATGGAGGGAAAAAGTAAAGAGCCAAGGGCAGAAGGTACCCGCCGGACAGGGGGCTTATATCAGCCCCTCATTATTTAGTGAAGCCACCGGCCCCGGCCGGCTTGACCCACTCTGTGAAAATTGCTACAATGTCAGTGGCCGCAGGCAACCTTAGACCTGAAGGGCCGAACAGCTTCTGACATGACTGGTATCACCCGGCAGCCTACTTCTCGTCCCCCTGCCGACCACGCCGCCTACGATGTGGAAAAGCTCGGCAATTCCGCCGCGCCCGTTCCTCAGACCGGTACTCCTCTCACCGCCGATACCACCCCCGCGCCCATGCACAACCCTGATGCGTCCCTGCAAGGAGCCGCGAAAAGAAGGTACGTGCGCGGCATGTTCGCCCGCATCGCCAGACGCTACGACCTAGTCAACACGTTGATGAGTCTCGGCCAAGATGCCCTGTGGAGGCGCTACGCCGCCCGCCGTGCCGCCCCCAAACCGGGCGAGCTGGCCCTCGACGTAGGCACCGGCACGGGATTGCTCGCCCAGCGCTTGGCACGTGCAGGTGCATGCACTATAGCGGTTGATTTCTGCGAAGACATGATGCTTGAAGGCCGGCGTAGAGGCGTAGGCAAAAGCGAACCCGTCTACTTCGTAGGTGCGGACGCGCTCAAGCTGCCCTTCCCAGACGACACATTCCATTGCATCACTACAGGTTTCACCATGCGCAACGTGGTGGACATCGAGGCCGCGTTTAGGGAGATGCGCCGGGTGCTCAGGCCGGGAGGCAGGCTTGTGTGCCTTGAGGTGGGCAGGCCGCGCACTTCTATGGCACGCCGGTTGCATGCGCTGTACACCCGCAAAGTGGTGCCTTTGCTGGGCACGTTGCTGACCGGCGATGCCGATGCCTACACCTATTTGCCCAGTTCCATGGATAAGTTCCCCTCGCCGCCGGAGCTTGCGCGCATCATGAGGGCCGCCGGCCTGAGAAATGTTCACTACAAACTGCTCACCTTCGGCGCCGTGGCCGTGCACAGCAGCGTGAAGTAACCCACACCCAAAAGCGCAATGAACCATATGAAAGCCAGCCACCGTTACAACGACCACAAGCCCCTAATAGACGAGTTCGCGGACAGCGAGCAAGACCACACCGCACTGGTGGAACCACGCCGCAGCCTCGGAGAAGAGATACCGGACATAGTGATCCGACGGTTGCCTATATACGCGCGCAGCCTCAAGCACCTGCAAAGAGAGGGCATAGAGACCGTGTCGTCGAGTGAGTTGGGGGCGCGGCTTGGGGTCAGCGCGGCACAGATACGACGCGACCTGTCGTACTTCGGCGAGTTCGGCAAGCAGGGCAAGGGCTACAACGTCACCTATCTGCTTGAACAGATCAACCAGATATTAGGCCTGAATCGGGTATGGCCTATGGCGCTGGTGGGGCTGGGCCATCTGGGTCGCGCCCTGCTGCACTACGACGAATTGCGGGAGCAGGGCTTCGATATTCAGGCTCTGTTCGACCATAACCCTCAGAAGATCGGCCAGAAGATCGGCGATCTGGTCATCCATTCCATGCAGGACCTACCGGTGGTAGTGGCCGAGCGCGACATACGCATGGCAATCATAGCCGTGCCCGCCAGCGGTGCTCAGGAAGTGGCGGATGCCTTGGTGAGCGCGGGCATCGGCGCCATATTGAACTACGCGCCCATCACAGTACAGGTACCACCCTACGTGAAGATACGCCATATTGACCCTGTGGTTGCCCTCCAGAGCATGACCTATTACCTGCAAAACGCCTCTACCACCGGCGAAGCATCGGGCATGAAGCGTAACGCGTGAAAGAGCCTCGGCAGTCTGCCTTCCCGCTCACACTTCCTCGTTTTCACCTTTGCGATCGGCCCATACGGTCACGCGTGCTCGTCAGACAGGTCGGGTGCCAGACCGTAATGCTCACGGGCTTCTGCTACCACGAACAGCGAACCGGTAACTACTACCACGGGACCGGGCGCGGATGGATTGGCCTTTTGCAGACTACCCGCAAGCGCAGTGGCATGGTCAAGCGCCTCGCCCACGTCTCGGCACACTTCAACGGTCAGCCCCTGATTCAACAGTTGCAGAGCGACAACGGCGGGGTCCCCAGCCCTCGGGTGGCGCGAGCGCGTCACCAACACGCGCTCCACCAACTGTCCCAGCACGCTCTGCGACCACGCGCGGATTTCTGCGGCGATGCCCGGAATGTCTTTGTCTCTGGACACCCCCAGCACCAATATCACCTGCCGCTTATAGAACAGGTCTGTGATTGCCTGACTGAGTTTGGAGATCGACTCCACATTATGTGCACCGTCGACCACCACCACCGGCTTTCTGTGCACGATCTCCATTCTGCCCGGCCAGTGCACCTTTGCCAGCCCACCGAGCAACTCTTCTTTCGATACAATGAAGCCCTTATCCACCAGCCTGCCCAGCGCAGCCACCGCCACAGCCGCATTAATCTCCTGATGACTGCCGAGCAGGGGTAATTTGACGCGCAGCTTGACTTCAGGCCTGTCTTCCAGCAATCTCACCGCAAGGCTGAACGCTTGATACACAGGTATGCCCTCGTCATCGTACACCACTTCGGGCAGGTGGGCAGTGCTTACGTACACTTCGTTGCCTACCACCGTCAGTTGCGCGCCCCTTTCTGCCGCCACCCGGTTGATAACCGCCATGGCGGATGGATGTTGCGGCGCGCTGACCACCTGCCCACCCGGCTTGATAATGCCCGCCTTCTCGAAGGCAATCTTCTCGAGCGTATCGCCCAGCACCTCCATGTGATCCATGCTGATCGAGGTAAGCACCGAAACCAGCGGCTGAGCGATGTTCACCGCGTCTAGCCGACCCCCAAGACCCACTTCTAGCACTGCGATATCCACGGCCATCTCTCGAAAATACAGAAAGGCTATGGCCGTGGCTAGGTCATAGGTTGTGGGCACCATGCTCCGATCGCCTGCCGCTCGCAGTCGCTCGGCAACGGGTTTTATCTGTTGCTCGACGATGCGCGCCATGTCCTGCGGGGGTATCATCTCACCATTTATGCGGATGCGCTCTCGGAACGTGTGCAGATGCGGGGAAGTGTACATGCCGGTTTTATATCCCGCCTCGCGCAGCACCGATTCCAGCATGGCAACCACGGAACCCTTGCCCTTGGTGCCGGCCACCACTACGCTTTTGAACCCGTCTTGTGGGTTGCCGAGCAAACCCATAAGGTTGCGCACCCGCTTCAACCCTTCGAGGCCCGGGTCGCGCTGCATACCGGGTGTCACTTCATAGTTGGTAAAGCTATTTATATAAGCAAAAGCTTCGCTGTAGCGCATGGCTCACAATCCTGCAGTTCAATTGCCAAGGTTACCCTCTATGTTATACCACAATTGCTCCGGGTGGTCGGACAGGGGCTTAAATCGATCAGCCCCTGTCCGGCGGGCACCTTCTGGGTGCGGGGGCATAGCATACATGTCCCTCGGTCCTTTACTTTCTCCATATTGGTGGAACTTGGCCCCCGATGCTTGGCGGCACCATGGGGGTTCGCAGTGACTTGCACAGGGTCGGTCAGTTCGTGTATAATTCTTTGTGTAGTTGCCGGCTCGGCCACGGTTCCGGGCAACGGCGGCGGGGGCGATTAGCTCAGTTGGTTAGAGCGCTTCCCTTACAAGGAAGAGGTCAGAGGTTCGAGCCCTCTATTGCCCACCTTCTTGGACAACACACTTACGACCTGCGTACTGGTGTGGCGTATGCATCTCACGCCGAGGTAGCTCAGTTGGTAGAGCATGCGACTGAAAATCGCAGGGTCACCAGTTCGAATCTGGTCCTCGGCACCGCAAATGTTCTAAAAACCTGCACGCAAAAAGGCCCGGAGATTAAACCGGGCCTTTTTATGCGCACCTCCCGCCAGCCGACAGCCATCCGCACAGCCATTTCCTCGCCTTTCACACTCAGGCTCGGCCCCCATTGTGCGTGTTCCGCTCAATGCGCTTGGTGACTAGCGCTAACTACTGGCGACTGACGACGACTGAGGCAATGGCTTAGCGACCCTCGTCATAAATATTGGGGCGCGTGGCCATGCGCCTCGGGCACTTTGTGTGGGCAGGGCATAGTCCACCCATTCCCCCAACATCCTGCATGAATATGCATCAGTTATGATTGGATGCCAATCCTCAGTACTTGACATGGATAAGCCGATTTGTTAGAATTCAACTGTCGGTGATGTCCACCGGCCTGTGCAAACCCTTGATAGCGTGAGTTGTAGTAAGGAGGTTGCCATGACCCAAACGAAAACTCACGTGTGGGAGGTTCGGTTCCAGGTGGACAGGTAGCGCCTCCGGGCGGGTCTTCGGGCCGGCTCGGGGGCTGAACCGAACAAAAAGAGGTACCCGGCATCGGTCGGGTGCCTCTTTTTTGTGGTGCTGCTATCCTCTAAATTGCCGGTGCTTTTCAAATCACGAACCTGCCGTTCTCGTACAACAGCTCTCCGTCCACCGTGATACGCCCTCTGCTCATATCGGTCACCATGTCCCAGTGGATGGCCGATTTATTTGTGCCGCCGGCGTTGGGGTAGGCGTTGCCCAGCGCACAATGGATGGTGCCCGCCATCTTCTCGTCGAACAGCACATTGCGTGTGATGCGCGTCACACCCGTATTGGTGCCGATAGCAAACTCGCCCAACTTGCTCGCACCTTCATCTATTTTCAATACCTCCGCCAGATAATCCTCGCCTGCTTCCGCGCTGAAACGAACCACCCGCCCCTTCTCGAAGGTCAAACGCACGCCCTGCACAGTTCGCCCGTTGTGAGATGCCGGATATGAGAAGTAGATATGACCCTCTACGCTGTCCTCAATCGGCGATGTGAACACCTCGCCGCTTGGGAAGTTGCGCTTGCCATCCGAGTTCACGAAATTGCGCCCTTCAATCCTCATGATAAGGTCAGTGTCAGGCCCTTCGACGTGCACTTGCCGCTTACCCGCCAGCCAGTCCACGATGCGTTGTTGCTCTCTAGACACACGCCGCCAGCGCTCTACCGGGTCCTCATCGCCGTCCAGCAAGCACGCGCGGAACACGAAATCCTCGAATTCCGACAGGCTCATCTCAGCGTCTTGGGCGTACGCCTGCGTGGGGAAGAGCGTCAGGCACTGCGGCCGGCCTTCGGTTATGCGCCGCATGAAACCCGCCGACACCGGCTGCTGCCCCTTCATGTATAGAGCCTGACGCGCAGGCTGAACGTTGTTCAACTCCCGAGTGTTTTCTTCACTCAAGATGCGTAGGATCGCATCAGAGTGCTGAACCATGTACAGCCGGTAAGGGTCAACCCGCAACAGTTGTTCGTCGTTCCCCATGCGCAACAATAGTTCTTTGAGGCCCGGCACTTCCACCAGTACATAAGGGAAGGCCCCAGCCTGTAACACCCGCTTGTACACCGCCTGTATAAGCGGCGCGGCAGCTGTGGTGCCGGTGATCGTCACCGTCTGGCCCGGCTGCACGTCCAGCGAATAGCGCACCAGCACATCGGCCATCTTTTCGATACGTGGATCGGTCAGCATAAATACCCCCGGCTAATGTTGGCTTGTACCAAACTCTCCATAGAGAGGCGTGTATAGAGATTTGGGGATCAGGGATCGAGAACACCCACGCCCAAAGAGTATCCACCGGTAGGGCAGCGTCCTGCAACCCACTATTTATCCCCTTCGCCCGGACCGGATAAGTGGCGTCTCATCCGTTGTCGCACAATGTCCATTCGCAAGGAATTATACACGAAATGCCAAAAAAGGTATTGACAAGATTACGTAATAGTGATATAATGCCACTGATACGTAATACTGGAGGTTTTGCGGTGACAATACAGGAACTTGCACGACGAGCACATGTCACGCCACGCACCATCCGCTACTATGTTGAACAGGGCATCCTGCCACCACCGGAGCGGGGCCGCCCTGCGGAGTACACCACCGAGCACCTGCGGCGGCTTGACCTGATAAAGCGGCTCAAGGAGCAATATCTGCCTCTCGAGGAGATACGCGACACCATGCAGCGCCTGTCGTTAGAGCAGGTGGAAGAACTGCTCAACCAGTATGCGCCCACACCTTCGAAGGACAGCAAGCTTAGCTCGGCGGCGGACTACATAGCACACGTGCTGGCTCGGTCAGCGGCGCGGGAGGAATTGAAGCGGCAGGCGGCTCCTGCACCCGCGCCTGCGATAACACAGGAACCTGTATACTCGGCGCCACCGCCTCACCCCATGACTGCGCCATCACAACCGTTCACGACCCATTGGCAAACCGGCGCACAACAGACGATACGGGGTGCGAGCACTTGGCAGAGGGTCTCGCTGGCACCGGGTATCGAACTCCACTACCTGCTCACCGGCGATGCCCGCGTCATGGAGAGGGTGACTATGCTGATCGAAGCCGCCCGCCGCATCTTGCAGGAAACATAAACCGACCAACAAGGAGGTAAACCCGATGAAACTACACACAGGACTCGACCGCCGTCTCGTGCCAGCGGGGGAACAATCGGAGCGGTACCTGCGCATAAGCATCACAGCACCCGACCAGACAGGTCCCAACAAGCGCCTGCCCCTCAACCTTGCCCTCGTCATTGACAGAAGCGGCTCGATGGCCGGCAGTAAGTTGGAGAAGGCCAAGGAAGCCGCCATACTCTGCCTGCGTAACCTGACAGGAGCCGACCGAGCCGCGGTGATCGCCTACGATGACGAAGTGCGGGTGGTGTCGTCCAGCCGCGCTCTCACTCCCATCGTGAAGAACGAACTCATAAGCGAGATACGCACCATCTATCCGGGTGGGAGCACCAACTTGGGCGGCGGCTGGCTGACCGGAGCCCAGCAAGTGGCCGATCACATGCACCAAGCCAACTACCTGAACCGCGTCATCCTGTTGAGTGACGGTCTTGCAAACGTGGGCATCGTGGACCCTGACGAACTGGCCCATCACGCTGAAGAACTACGCCTGCGCGGTGTGAGCACCAGCACCATGGGCATAGGGGCCGATTTCAATGAAGACCTCATGGAGCAGATAGCCATTAAGGGTGGGGGGCATTTCTACTTCATTGAGCACGCACAGCAGATACCGGACTTCCTGCATCGCGAGCTGGGCGAAGTGCTATCCACCTGCGCTCGCCACGTCACGCTCCAGCTGGTCCCATTCGTGGGCATGCGCGTAGAGATGCTCAACAATTACGAGACCGACCGCACAGATGGCGCCATCCGGGTGCGTCTGGACGACATGATCACAGGCGAGGTGCGGTCGCTGGTTTTCAAACTCACCATCTCCAATGCCGCAGTGGGCACCACCCTACCCTGCGCGGTAGAACTGACCTATACCGATGTGGACAGTGGCGAGGTTCGCACCGTCAGGTCCGATGAAGCCAGCCTCAGGGTTGTCGCCCCGGATGAAGCCGCCGCCGAACAGCCCGACATCTCGGTGCTGGAGGACGCGGCCCTGCTCCAAGCGGCCCGCGCCCGTGAGGAAGCACTACACTTCGATGCGCAGGGCAATTACGCCGCAAGTGCCACCTCGCTGGCCGACGCCGCGCAGGCCCTGATGGCCATGGCCCCGCCCACCCCCACCGTGATGGCCGACATTGAAGCCCTCCAGAAAGAGAGCGAACAGGCGCAGCACGGGCTGGATAGCATGGCCCGCAAGAGCATGCACTACCAGAAGTTCCTCAGACAGCGGGGGCGCAAGGAGTAGACCACCTGAACGTAGGAGAGGCGGCACTACCTATGTTGCCGCCTCCCCTTTCGCTCCCTACTTGATGATCTCGATCACCACAGGCGGCGGGGTGACCGGGGCGTTGCTCAGCCTGTAAGCCGCCCTTACCATTGGCAAGATGCGCTGTATGTCATCTTGTGAGCGGGCGTGGATGGTCATCAGCGGCACGCCCGGCTCAACCCGGTCGCCGATCTTGTTGTGAAGCACAAAGCCCACCGAATGGTCAATGGAAGCCCCCTTCACTACGCGGCCCGCGCCGATATCCACCGAGGCTTTGCCTATTATCTCCGCATCTATGGATGATATGTAGCCGGCCTCCTCGGACACCAGATGGCCCTGCACAGGGGCGCGCGGAAGCAAGCTCAAATCATCAATGAACGCCGGGTCCCCACCCTGCACCTGCACAAACTCTCGGAACTTGGCGAGGCCCCTGCCCGAATGCAACATGTCACGCATAACTGCCACACCCTCATCATCTGAAGCGGCCAGACCGGCCATTTGCAGAAGGTGCGAACCAAGCGTGAACGCCACCTCCACCAGATCCGCCGGCCCATTGCCCCTCAAGGCTTCCACCGCTTCCCGGACCTCGAGGGCGTTGCCCACCGCCCGGCCAAGCGGCTGATCCATGCCGGAAAGCACGGCACGCACTTGAAGACCTATGCTCGCACCAATGTCGCGCATGGCTATCGCCAGTTGACGAGCTTCTTCCAGCGTCTTCATAAATGCCCCACGCCCCACCTTTACATCCAGCACTATTACATTGGCCCCGGCGGCTATCTTCTTGGACATGATGCTGCTCGCAATCAGCGGTATGCTCTCGATTGTGGCAGTAACATCGCGCAGGGCATACAAGTGTCCATCGGCAGGCGCAAGATCTGTGGTCTGCGACGCAATCGCCAGACCTGTGCGCCGCACGACATCAATGAACTCTTCGGGCGTGAGTTGTGTGCGAAAGCCCCTGATGGACTCCAATTTGTCAATCGTGCCCCCGGAGAAGCCCAACCCCCGTCCGGACATCTTGGCAACAGGCAAGCCGGCGGCGGCCACCAGCGGAGCGACAACGAGCGTGGTCTTGTCGCCCACACCGCCGGTGGAATGCTTGTCGGCTACGAACCGCCCAATACTCGACAGGTCCAACCGCCGCCCCGATGCCACCATGGCCTGCGTCAGGTCGGCAGTCTCGCGGGCAGACATGCCCTGAAAATACACGGCCATCAGCCACGCGCTCACCTGATAGTCGGGTATCTGACCGGAAGTGAAACCCTGCACCCACCATCGTATCTGCTCGGTAGTCAGTTCCCGGCCATCGCGCTTGGCCGCGATGAGGTCTACCGCTTTCATCTTCATCCGCTCAACCCCCCTATGCCCAAGCTTCAAGAGAGGATCGCACACTCCAGAAGGTTGCACACAGCCACCGGTTGGCCGTTGCGAATATAACGACGGGGCAGGCGGCGGGCAAGCCCACACAGCACCTCATAGGAGATGGTGCCAACCCACTGAGCCACCTCGTCGGCGGTGATTTCGTCATCCCCCTGTCGCCCTATAACTACCACCTCGTCACCCTCAACGGCGGATGGCACATCCGTGATGTCAATGGCCGTTTGGTCCATGCTGACGCGCCCCACCACGGCACAGCGTCGCCCGCGCACCAGCACCTGTCCCACGTTGGAGAGAGCGCGGCGGTAACCGTCTGCGTACCCGATCGGGATCAGCCCTATGAGCGATGGGCGCTCGGCCACCCAGCTACGCCCGTAACCCACGCTCGATCCGACCCCCACTCGAAACACGCGGGCCAGTCTGGCCCGTACTGTCACGGCCCGTTTCAGTTGCGGTGCACCGGCAAGCGCAGGCGAGGGCAGGTACCCGCTCAGCACAATGCCCACGCGCACCATATCCAGTCTGGCTTCGGGCAGGCGAATGGCCGCCCCGGAGTTGGCGGCGTGCACAAGATCGAACCGGAAGCCCGCATCTTCGGTTTGGGTGCGCAGGTGGTTGAACAGCGCGAGTTGCTCTCTGGTATAGCTGAGGTCGGTCGCATCGGACGAGGCGAAGTGGGTCATCAGGCCCTCCATCCTCAGATGAGGGAACCGGCTCACCTGCTCGGCAAGCGACAGAAGTTCATCTGGGGCGCACCCGAAGCGGCCCAACCCCGTATCCACTTTGAGGTGCACAGGCACAGACCTAGGAGCCAGCCCCAGCCGCGCGGCGGCTTCTTCCAGAGCGGCCGCGGTGCGGGTCCGGTGCAGCACCACGGTCAACCGGTTGCGGACCGCGGCTTCAGCCTCTTCCGGGGGCACGTAGCTCATCACCAGCACAGGCACATCGTGTCCGGCGCGCCTCAACTCGATGCCTTCGTCTACACAGGCCACAGCCAGAGCAGATGCCCCACCTTCTATAGCGGCTCTGGCTACCCACACCGCACCCAGACCATAGCCGTCCGCCTTGACCACGGCCATGAGCCTGCACCGCGGCCCCACCAATTCCTTCATGCGGCGCACGTTGGCGGCCACCGCCGACAGGTCCACCTCTACCTCCGCAGGACGCCCGCTGAACGGAGCGCCGAGGCGCACGTCGGCGTTTACCGGGTGGACTGGGTCGGCGCCAAGCATTTCAGAAGCGGACATCACACACCCCCATCAGCTCAAAGCACGCAATTTGCGTTGAGCCTGCGCGACCAAAACAGGCAGCTCCCCGGCCAGCCCGCCAGCGGGACCGTACTGCTCACGCAGCATCTCTCCGGCCATGCCGTGCAGATACACCCCGGCACAGGCCGCGTCCACCAGAGCAACACCCTGAGCGATAAGGCCCGCAATCACCCCTGCCAATACGTCACCCGTGCCCGCGGTCGCCAACGCAGGGTTGGCAAACGGGCTGATGTACACCTTACCGGTAGGCTCGGCTATGACCGTGGCCGCCCCCTTCAACACCACTATTTGGTCCCATGCGCCGGCTGCTTCCCGTGCAACCTTAGCTCGGTTGGCCTGCACCTGCTCGACCGTGGTGCCGAGCAAGCGCGCCATCTCTCCGGGGTGGGGCGTCAGCACCGAGCGGTGAGGCACCTGCTCATGCCAGCCCTCCCAGTCTGCTAGGATGTTCAGCGCATCTCCGTCCAACACCAGAGGGGGCAGGTGGCCGGGCTGCTCTTCTCTGTCCTGCTCGCCCGCGGCCACTCTAGCCGCAAAGCCGATGGCCTGACCGGTGCGGCGGCCCACTTCCGGTCTGGAGAGGAGGGCGCGCACAAAGTTGACGGTTTCGGCAGCCCTGCCCAACCCACACCCCACAAGCACAGCGTCGTAACCATCAAGCAACGACCTCAATTTGTCAACGGCCCACCCTGCTATCGCCCCGAGGTCCGACGCCAGCGGCAGGAAGGTACACTCGGTCAACTTCGAGGCCAGAATGGGCATCAGGTCGCCCGCACACGCCAGCGTCGCCAGACCCACCCCGGAGCGCATGGCCCCCTGTGTAGCCAGAGCCGCCGCACCCACATAGTTCACCGAGCCGGCCACTATCATCACCCGACCAAAGGTGCCTTTGTTGGCATCCTCAGGGCGTGCAGGCAGCATATCGCGCACCCGCTCTGCCGTCAACAGTTCGCCAGAAGCCAGTTCATCACTCGCTCGCTCGTCCAATCCTATGTCTCCTACGACGATATTGCCGCACAACATTTTGCCCGGCGGCAGCACATGTCCGTATTTCAGATGACCAAGGGCTACGGTCAAAGCGGCGGGCAGGGCGGCTCCGCGCACTGCGCCGGTGTCGCTGTCAATGCCCGTGGGGATGTCTATGGCTACCACCACCCGCCCTGAATTTGCCACCTGCCGGATTACATCGGCCAACTCACCTTCGATATCACGCTTCAGGCCGGTGCCCAGTATGCCGTCAATCACCACGCTGCAACGCTCGAGAGCGGCAGGCAGGCTGGTTGGCGTCAGTGGGCCTACCTCGATACTGCGCGCCCCTAATGGTGCCAGCAACCGGTTGTCCCTGTCGGGCGCTCTGGACCAAGTCAGGCAGTGCACAGGCCAGCCGTGATCGAACAGATGTCGCGCGGCTACCAGCGCATCACCGCCGTTGTTGCCGGGACCCGCCAGCACCAGCACATTCTGTGCACTGTCAGGACCCAATCGGTTGATCGCATGGCGGGCAACCTGCTCGCCCGCCCGCTCCATAAGCTGTTGCCAAGTCACGCCCTGTTCGACGGTGCGCGCCTCAATGGCACGCATCTCCTCGGCGGTCACCACATAGTGCCGGTTCTTCATAGAAGGGTTATAAAACGAGCCGTGCAGGGTCTCCACTCCGCCATCCCAATCGTATTCGTACCGCATGGGGGCCGGTTCGCCTGCCGACCTGTTATACCGAACTCCTTTTGAAAGGCTACAGCATGGGGGTTATGAGTTATGAGAGCTAGGGGTGGCTCCCCAACACCCTGCAGGAGTGCTCCCCTGCACCCCCTTGCTTTTGCAGCCCCTTCACGGAAGACTTGATATTAGATACCACCAGAGGCGGGCGGGGCGGGGCCTATGGAATAAGCTACCACGAATGCACACGCCACATCGCGTGCGTGACTCAGGCTAATCGCCCACCCATGCAGACCCAGATTGCCGGCCAGTTGCTTCGCCGGGCCGTGCAGCACCACGTGCGGTTTGCCCGACCTGTCGGACAGCACCTCTATGTCGCGCCACGTCACCCCGGCGGACATGCCGGTGCCCAACGCTTTGGATATGGCCTCTTTGGCGGCAAAGCGCGCGGCCAGTTCGGGCCACCTACCTTGGCAAACGGCCAGTTCCCGATCGGTCCACACGCGGTGCAGGAAACGCTCGCCCCAGCGCTCGATAGCTCGCGCAATGCGCTCGATCTCCACGAGGTCAACCCCACACTGCACCGTGCCTTGCCCGCCGTTCTGCAAGGACGGCGGCATTCCCCCGACCTCAGCCCCGTCCTGTCCGCGCTCGACCGGCCCAGCCTCGTTCATGCGCTGCTACCCCTACCTCATCTGACTTCAGGAGCCGGCCCGTGGCACTGCATCGGGCTCAGGGGTGCTCGCCGCCAAGCCGGCGGCATTGCCGGCCTCGGTCTGTGGCATCAGGCACCGGCCAACACCCGCGTAGGTGAAGCCCAACTCGCGCATCTCATGCGGGTCGTACACGTTGCGCCCGTCCACGAGCACCGGGCGGCGCATCAACCTGCGCACCTGCTCCATATCAAGTTGCTTGAATTCGTTCCACGCAGTGACCAGAAGCAAGGCATCCGCGCCCGCCGCCGCTTCGTAAGCATTGGCACAATAGCGTATGTTCTTGAGGATGGCTCTGGCAGCGTCCATGGCGATTGGGTCGTATGCCTGCACCTCGGCCCCTTTCTCGACGAGCATGTTGATTATGTCAATCGCGGGGCTTTCGCGCATATCATCGGTATCAGGCTTGAACGACAGGCCCAGCACGCCAATGCGCTTACCCCTGATATCACCACCGAGCAATCTGACCACTTTGTCCACGAACAGCGACCTCGCCTGCTGATTGATAGCCAGCACCGCATTGAGCAACGGCGGGCTGCCGTAACCGTTCTCGGCCATGCGCGCCAGCGCCTTCACATCTTTCGGGAAGCAGCTACCCCCGAACCCCACCCCGGGATTGAGGAACGCGGCGTTGATGCGCTTATCGTAACCCATGCCCCTGACCACTTCTTTCACGTCCGCCCCTAAGTGCTCGCAGATGAAGGCTATTTCATTGATGAACGATATATATGTGGCAAGGATGGCGTTCGATGCATATTTAATCATCTCGGCGGTGCGGATGTCGGTGATCATAATAGGCGCCGACAGCGGTTCATATAGCTCCCTTACCTGCTCTGCGGCCATCCGGTCGTCTGACCCCAGCACCACCCGGTCAGGGTGCAGGAAATCGAAGATGGCCTGTCCTTCGCGCAGGAATTCGGGGTTGGACACCACCGAGAACCGGAAATCGGGCGGACATTCTTCGCGCACGAGCCTGCCGACGAGGTCACCGGTGCCGATGGGCACCGTGCTCTTGTTGATGATGATCAAGGGCTGCTCGGACCTGCCGGGTGCCGACCGCCCTATACTGCGGGCCGCCGCTTCCACGTAGCGCATATCTGCCGAACCGTCCGCGGCCTCAGGCGTGCCCACTGCTATGAACACGAATTGCGCCCCGGTCAGCGCGTAGTCATAGTTCGTGGTGAACTCCAGACGCCCGGCTTTCATGTTGCGCTGCACCATCTCCTCAAGGCCGGGTTCGTAGATAGGCGATTCGCCTCTCTTCAGTTTGTCAATTTTGTCCTCGTCAATGTCGAGGCACACCACGTTGTTGCCCAGATCGGCGAAACAGGTGCCGGTCACCAGACCGACATAGCCCGTGCCTATAACTGCTATTCTGCTCAACGTCTCCCTCCCTGTACTCGAATGTTGTTATACCAATCGGCCCTGCAGGGCAGGCACGAGGCCCGGCCCCCACATTACACCGGCGTAACGCCGGTGTTCCGGGCGACGGTGGAGTGAGCGCCACGGCACCCTTGCACCCTTGCACCCTCAGGCGCACCTCTCTTTCTTGCCCTGACCGGCGCATGGCTCACCGAGCTACCATGGACACCCGCGTTATCTGGCTCTTGAACTGTTTGCCATAGCCGAAGATCTCTATCGCATTAATAACGGCTATGTCGCGCCCTACGTCTGCCGATTTAAGCACGAATTTTTGCTCAGGCAGCCACCATGACGCCTCAGGGACTCTGGTGGCGTCGGGCAGGCCACTGCCGCTTCGCTCGCTGGTGAAGTAATAGAACGAGTGCCGCCACTCGTGCTGGTTGCGCTCCGAGTCGCTGTACAGCACCCTGATAGTCAGCGGGAAAAGGTTACCCTGCGGACCGCCCGCGGGCAACGACTGCCTGACCACTTTGACCGCGGCGGAAAGTTCTATGGAGTTGAAGAACTCCACCGGCCGGTTTATCTCCTGACGGACCCCCACCCGTACATATCTATCCGCGCTTTGCCCATCACCACTTGCATGCTGTGCCGGACAGTCCTCGCTGTCGCGCAGGCACAGGCGCAGCGCTCGTATGCCCTCCACGCCGGGCAATGTCTCGGTTATCACACTGACCGAGCCGATATCAAGGGGAAGGTCGGTCTGAGCCTCACGAATGGGAAGCCACGCGGCGGTGTCCAGCCCGCCGTTCTCTCTGGTCTCTGCCCCACTGGTGGGGGGTTCGGTGAAGCTGCCGTTGCGGATCAACTCCTCTTCGGCACGCACAGGCTCAGGGGATATGCCTTGCGGACCGACCCATGCCATATGCTCTCGTCCCACTTCGATACGCCTGCCCCGCGACAGCAGCACGGCGGAACCGTACTCAACTATCACATGGGTGGTGGTTTCATTCTGGTCGTCTTTTTCCACCCGCACACGCACTTTGGAATTGCCGGGTATGCTGATTTCCGCGTTCTCCGACAGGATGTTGTACTCCACAGATGCATACCCACCGGGATCGCCTGTGGCCCATACCACGGTGCCGGAGTCAACCCGGATCCGAGCCTCTTTCATAGTCTGGAAAAAGCGGGCAGTGCGTAAGGTCTCGATGGTGAGCGTCGTGGAAAAATAGGTCTGAATGGTGCTCGTGCCGTCGAAGAATTGTATGAACCCCTCGCTGTCCGGTCCGGTGAGGGCAACGTCATGCTCGCGCAGTTGGGTCCTATCGGTGACCAACTCAGGCACGCGACTGCCTTGCCGGAGCACCGCGAGCTGAGAGCCATGCTTCAATTCGAAAGTGGCGGTTTGCGGCACCGTGATGCTGCTCAGATATTCGGCTGTGGTGTTTGCGAGCGTCACGCACAGCACGAGAAACAGGGCATTGCACAGCAATATCACCAGCCAGACGTGGCGCGAGCGCCGAGCATCTGCTTCAGATACGGTCGTGGTGTGCGTTTTGACTGCCATCAGTGGCGCACCTCGAACCAATCGGGCAGACCGGCAGGCTCTCCATCGTACCACTCGGTCCGCACGTCGGCAACCCGCGCGGCTGAAGGCCCTCGATGCAACAGGCGCACCAGCTCTTCCAGAGCCTGTCTATTGCCCGAAGCCACCACGAACACCCGCCCATCAGGCAGGTTGCGCACATACCCACGCAGGCCGAGCCGCTCGGCATGGTCAAGCACGAACACTCTGAAACCTACACCCTGCACGCGCCCGCTGATGGTAGCCTGCAACGTCATACTCTTCCGGCTGTGCTCCTGTGTTCCATGTGTTCCGGCGGTGGTTTCCACTGAGGTTTATTGTAATGGTCAGATGGAGTTTACGTCAAATCAGATGAAAGTGCAGGGGCAGGCTGAGGGGTGAAGCCAAACACCTCGCCGAAATGCTCAGTGAAGCTGTGCTTGACCTGAGCCATAACGGGCACCGACTCCAGCAAGCGGGCCATCGAGGTCACACCCTTGCCGCTGATGCCGCACGGGATTATATACCCGAAGTAGCGCAGGTCGGTGGTCACGTTGAGGGCGATGCCGTGGGTGGTGATGCCACGACCGTCAACACGCACCCCTACGGCCGCTATCTTGTCCTCGTGGCCATGCCGCTCAACCCACACTCCGCTGTAGCCGGGTATGCGGTGCGAGCTTATGTTGAAATCAGCCAATGTGCGAATTAGCACTTCCTCCAATGCACGCACATAGCCGGGATAGTCAATGCGCTCGCTGCCGTGACGCAGGTTGATGATGGGGTAGGCCACAAGCTGGCCGGGGCCGTGATAGGTCACGTCGCCCCCACGGTCCACGTCCAGCACGGTTATGCCCTCCTGTTGAAGCACCTCGTCGCCCACTAGGATGTGGTCGCGCCCACCCCGCCTGCCGCACGTAAAGGTATGGGGGTGTTCCAGCAGAAGCAGGGTCTCGGGGTGGGTGCCCTCGCCTACCCGCTCGGCAAGCCGCTTTTGCAGGTCCCAGCACTCGGCGTAGCTTATCAGGCCAAGGTCTATCACGCACAGGGGGCGAGGCACAGCATCGGCTGTCTCTTTGGGCCGCCCTACAACCGGGCCGGTCGTCATGTGTAGCTGTTGTGCGGTCATAGCCTTTGCAAAGCAGTGCTCATCAGGCTGAGGCCTGAGGCAGGCTCTGATGTGCGCCTGCGTGCTGTACCTGCTCGTGTGCGTGATAGGACGAGCGCACCAGCGGCCCGCTCTCCACGTGTTTGAAGCCAAGGCTCAGCCCGTACTCTTTCAGCTGTTGGAACTCGTCCGGGTGGTAGTATTTGACCACGGGCAGGTGGCGGAATGAGGGGCGCAGGTACTGGCCGATGGTCACGATGTCCACGTCGTGCTCGCGCAGATCGTGTAATACTTGCAGTATCTCGTCCCATTCTTCGCCGAGGCCCACCATCAATCCCGACTTAGTGAGGATTTTGCCCGTGGGGTCCATCTCTCTGGCCCGCTTGAGCAGTTCCAGCGAGCGGGTGTATTTGGCCTGAGGGCGCACGATGTGGTACAGGCGGGGCACGGTCTCGATGTTGTGGTTGAGGATGTCGGGCCGGGCATCCATCACGATCTGCAAGGCCCACCACACCCCCTTGAAGTCGGGGATGAGCACCTCGATGCCGCAGCCGGGCACATACTCGCGGGTCTTGCGTATCACCTCGGCGAATATCTCGGCCCCACCATCGGGCAGTTCATCGCGGTTCACCGAGGTGATGACCGCGTGCTTGAGTTGCAGGGTCTGTATGGCGCGGGCCACACGCTCAGGCTCGCCGCGGTCCAGCGGTGCGGGCCGCCCTGTCTTGATAGCACAGAACCCGCAAGAGCGCGTGCACGTATCGCCCAGAATGAGAAAGGTGGCAGTGCGGTGCTCCCAACATTCGGATATGTTGGGGCAGTGGGCTTCTTCGCACACGGTGTGCAGGCCCAACCCACGCATCAACCCTTTGAGGTCAAGGTAGTTTTCGCCCTGCTTCCACTTGACGGTGAGCCACGGCGGCTTGCGCTCGGGCGGCGCAGGCTGAGCGCTGATGGGCCGGGCGGGGCCGCCGGGGCGCTGATAGGGCATCAGCCTGAGGGGCGCATATTCCTTGCCCGTACTGGCGTTGGTGCTTCCATCTCCACTTCCGCTCACGGCGCTCGCCGACTCAGCATTAGCGTCCTTTGATATAACGTCTGCCATCTTATATGACCTTCTTTCTATATGAGGGGGCCGGGGGTGATGGTCCCAGACCGATCACCCCCAAGCCCTTCTCAAAGCGCCACGTTCTCCGGATTGAAGTTTTCGAGGTTCTGCTTGATGATGCGCAGGAAGCGCGCACCTACCGCCCCGTCCAGAATCCGGTGGTCCAGCGCGATGCACGAGTACATCATGTGCCGGATGGCGATCGCATCGTCAATCACTACCGGTCGCTTGACGATGGCCTCCATGGTGACGAGGCAGGCCTGCGGCTGGTTGATGATGGAGTGGGTCATGATGGTGCCCAGCGCGCCCGTGTTGTTGATGGTGATAGTGCCACCCTGCACTTCAGGCAGGGTGAGCTTGCCGGCGCGCGCCTTCTCAGCCAGCTCGTACAGCTTGCGGGCGATGCCGGTGATGCTCAGGCTGTCAGCGTGATGGATCACAGGCACGATCAGCCCCTCGCCGATGTCGATGGGCACGCCCACGTTGATGTCGCGCTTGACGATCACGCCCTGCTCGTCGCTCCACGTAGAGTTGACCTGTGGCACCTGCCGGATGGCGTCGATCACAGCCTTGATGAAGAAGGGCAGGTAGGTGATGGGCACGCCCTCCCTCTGCTGGAACCAGTCTTTGATGCTGTCGCGGTATTTGACCACGTTGGTCATGTCAATTTCCACGCAGGTCCACGCGTGTGGAGAGGTGTGCACACTGCGCACCATGTGCTCGGCGATGGCCCGGCGCATGGGCGTGAGGCCCATCGCCACGTCGCCCTGTGCCAGACCGGGGATGGGCGTGACCGGGGCGGGTGTGGGTGGGGCCGAGGGTGGCGCCACGGGTGCTGGTGCAGGTGCCGGCGTAGGCGGTGCAGTGGGTGCGGGCGTGGGAGCAGATGGGGGTGCAGTAGGCGCAGCCGGGGCCTGCGCCGCGGCGGGGGCCTGAGCGCCACGCTGGGCCACAAACTGGAGGATGTCCTCCTTGGTCACCCGCCCGCCAAGGCCTGTGCCCTTCACCTGCCGCAGGTCCACCCCATACTCTTCGGCCAGCCGGCGCACGGCGGGAGTAGAGCGCCGGCGCAGCAGTTCCTCCTCGCTCTCCACAGCTTCCGAGGGGCCAGCAACCTGCTCAGCTTCCGGGGTTGGCCGGCCCGCGTAGGTCTCGGCAGGGGCCTGAGGCATGGCCGCAGCCACCGCACCGGCCATGTCGGTGGGCGCAGGCGTAGGCGTGGGGGTGGTAGGTGCAGCGGCGGCCCGCCCATCTTCGGTGCCGGGCGCGGTGGGTGCAGGGGCGGCCACAGCCGCAGTTGCAGAAGGTGCGGGCGTGGGGGCGGCAGGCTGTGGAGCAGCCGCGGCGGGTGCTTCCACCACAGCACCCTCCATGTCAATGGTCATGATTTCGGTGCCCACCGGCACGGTGGCACCCTCTTCCACCTTGAGTTCTTTGATCACGCCAGCCACAGGCGAGGGTATCTCGGCGTTCACTTTGTCGGTGATCACCTCGGCGATAGATTCGTATTTCTCGACCTTATCGCCGGGCTTCTTGAGCCATTTGCTGATTGTGCCTTCCGTGACGCTCTCGCCCAGCTGGGGCATTGTTACCGGGGTGACTGCCATATGTATGCTTCTCCTCCAAGACGGGTTATCAGTTATTCGGCTGTATGTATTTACCTGTTACACCGATTATCCAGTAAGATGGTTATAAACCGGAGCGAGGCGAATTGGGAATTGGGGACAGCCCCCGACGGTATATACCCTCTGGTTGCGGGGCTGTCGCCCCCATACCCCGCTACTTCTGACTTCTAGTATGCGGCCAACTCCCTCATCGCCTTCAGGATTTTGTCCGGGTTGGGCATGAAGAAAGCTTCCTGATTGTGGTTGTAGGGCATAGCGGGCACATCCGGCCCGGTCACGCGCACGATCGGCCCGTCCAGATAGGCGAAGGCGGCCTCGGCGATCGAGGCGCTGATCTCCGCGCCCCACCCCCCACTGCGGTTGTCCTCGTACACGATAATGGCCTTGCCGGTCTTCTTCACCGAGTTGACTATAGTCTCGCGGTCCAGCGGGCTGATGGTGCGCACATCTACCACCTCGACGCTCACACCCTCCTTCTCCATCTCTTCGGCGGCCTTCAGGCAGTGATGGAGCATCATGCCGTAAGAGATGGCGGTCATGTCACTGCCTTCGCGTACCACCGCGGCCTTGAACAGGGGCACGGTGTAATCGTCGTCGGGCACCTCGCCCTTGATCAGGCGGTACGCCCCTTTGTGCTCAAGAAAGATCACCGGGTCGGGGTCGCGTATGGCCGACTTGAGCATGCCCTTGGCGTCGTAGGGATTGGACGGGGTAACCACTATGAGGCCGGGGATGTGCCCATACAGCGCCTCTACACTCTGAGAGTGGTACAGCGCCCCGTGGATTCCCCCACCGTAGGGCATGCGGATCACCAGCGGGCAGTTGAAGTCGTTGTTGGAGCGGAAGCGAATCTTGGCCGCCTCGTTCATTATCTGGTCCATGGCCGGGTGGCTGAAGTCGGCGAACTGTATCTCGGCCACCGGGCGCATGCCATTGATGGCCGCGCCAATGGCCGCGCCCACTATCACCGATTCGGCCAGAGGGGTATCCAGCACGCGCATAGGGCCGAACCGCTCATAAAAGCCCTGAGTAACCCCGAACACCCCGCCACGCGGCCCCACGTCCTCGCCCAGCACGAACACGCGCTCGTCGCGCTCCATCTCTTCGCGCAGGCCATCGCGGATGGCCTCGATCATGGTCTTTACTGCCATCTTGCTCTCTCCT
>DAOTTC010000143.1:0-7924 GCA_034437815.1 Chloroflexia bacterium
GCAGATTATCCTGTCCATGCGCCGCAGGCATCTGGGCACCAGCCACTGGTAGAAGCGGTTGGAGTAGGTCACGTCCAGCCCGTGCACGGTCACCACCACCGGCACGCGCAGTAAAGCCTTGAGCACTACCCCCAGAGGGGTAAGCAGGGCGTCCGACAGGTGGATCAGCTTGACGTGGTCCGAGCGCGAGGCCGTGAGCACCGCCCGCAGGAAGGCGTACACTATAAAGAAAGGCAGGAAGAGCGTGGACCCACCCCAGTAGATGGTGCTGGTGGGGGTCAGCCTGCCCACCTCTTTGGTGAGGCTCTGGCTGAGTTTTTGCATGCCCCCCACCGACGGGGGGTGCTTGCGAGTGATGAACAAGATCATGCCGATCGCCAGTCGCCAGTCGTCAGTTATACGTTAGCAGCAGTTGCCACCTGTTGCAGGAAGGCCAGTTGTTGGTCGGCCAGCGCGTCCCACGTGAAGCGCTGTGCCCACGCCCGGCCCCGCTCGCCCATCCTGCGGCGCAGGTCGGGGTCTGAGGCCAGACGTAGCATGGCCCCGGCCAGCGCGTGCACGTCGCCGGGGGGCACCAACTGCGCATGCGCTTCGGGGAAAGCAGGTGCGGCATCGCGCACGCCCACCACATCGCTGCCCACCACCGGCACGCCCACAGCGCCCGCTTCTATGGCCGTCAGGGGCCATGCCTCGTATCTGGAGGGCATGACCAGCATGAGCGCACCTCGGAGCAACTGGGCCACCTGCGCGCGCTCCACCGGCCCCACCACCTGTATCCTGTGGCCGTGTCGTGCCCCGGCCACCAGCGTGCTCAGCCGCTCCACCTGCGCGGGCGGCCCGCCACCGGCTATCACCAGCCGCACACCGGGCAATCGCTCGGCTACCATGTCGAACGCCCCGATCAGGTAGTCTAACCCTTTCTGGTACACGTCTATCCTGCCCACAAACAGGATATAGTCCTCCCAGACTGGCGGCTCGACCGAGGACGAAGCCGCCTCGAAAAAGATGCGGTCGGCGCTGTTCGGGATGACCGTGATGTTCACCTGCCGCACCGGCAGGCGGGCGCGAAGTTCATGCGCTATGCCGGGCGACACCGCTATGAAATTGCGAAACAGCGCCAGCAGTGGCCGCTCGACCAACCTCGGTGCCCAGCCAGATAGGCCATACTTGCGGGTGGCGTGCACGCCCGGCAGGTTCTGCACGCTCGCCACCACCGGCACACCTCGCACCCACAGGGGGGCCGCCACCGGCGAGAACGGCGACACGTCTTCCACGACTATATCATAGCGAGCGCTCTTTATCAAGCGAATTGCACCCACCATGAAGCTCAGCCTGCTCAACACGTGCGAAGGCACCCGCAGGCCCACATGGCGGTAGATCACCCCGCGCCGCACCTGCAAATATGGTGCGCCCGGATAGCTGCCGCACAACACTTTCACATAGTGCCCCTGAGCGGCGATGCGGCTGTATATCTCCAGCGTGCGTACCGCACCCCCACCCCCTATCCATGGGTTGTCTATGTCGTCATAGATGATGTGCAGGATGCGCATCTCCCGGTCACAGTCTGGTGGCAATGAGGCCCCACAGGCCAATGCCCGCAAGGGACCACAGGCGCGACAGCACGGCGGCGGCGGCAGCCACGGGCGCGGGTATGCCCATCAACGTGGTCAGCAGGCCGGTGATGAGCAGTTCGCGCACCACCAGCCCCTGCGGCACGAACACCGCCAGATAGCCCCCCAGCCATGCCGCCGTGAACAGCCCCGTTATGGGTGGCAGGTACCACACCGGCAGGCGCGGGTAGAGCGCGGCCACCAGCAGGAAGGACATCACCCCGAACACCAGCCGGTTGAGCACGAACGGCCACAGCAGGTACAGCATGTCGCCCACCGTGAAACGCACGTTGATGGGCGAGCGGCCCACCCGCACCAACAGCCAGTTGAGCACGCGGAACAACGCGTTGGGCTGGAGGAGCAGGCCCGCCAGCGCTGCCAGCAGTACCACGCCTGCCCACAGCACCACAGGCGGTGGATCGGGCCATGCCAACAGGCTCAGCGAGGCCACAATGGCCGCCCCAAGCACCAGCAGTACCGTTTCCAGAATCAGGCTGAGGGCGGTGATGAGGCGCGGGATGCCCTCTCGCTCGGCCAGATACACCCGGCTGACCGCGTGCCACATCGAGCCGGGTATCAGACCCGCCAGCGCCGAGTAATACAGTATCTTCAGGCAGCGCCACCACGGGACGGGGTGGCCCAGCTTACGCATGATGGCCCACCACCCGTATGTGCCTGCCGGCCCGGTGGCCCCCAGCATGAGCACGGCCAGAGACAGATACAAAGGGTCGAATTCCCATCTGTAAGCGGCTATCTGCGGGGTCAGGTCGTACAGGGCGCGGCCAAAGAACACCAGCACCAGCGCCACGAAGCCTATTTGAAGTGCTCGCCGCACACGGGGCGAGCGCAACCGGTGGTTGGCCGACTGTAGGTACGCTCTCACAGGCAGACTTTACAAAAAGCGCCCACACTTGTCAAATCGCGAGGCGCGGCGGAGCCCATAAAAAATCAGGGGGCCGGTCCCAATCCCCAGCCCCCTGACCCCTCGAAGGCAATAACCCTTCCGCCCCTATCGCTGTATGAAGATGACGGTGTAGTAAAAGTGCCCACGGCTGTCGCGGGCTTCACCCACGCCCACCAGATTATAGCGTCCGTCCAGCATTATGGAGCGGTGGGCTGGTGACTTCATGAAGGTATCGTAAGCTACGGAGGCGGCCTGTTCCGCGGGATAACTGTTGTAGGCTATGATCTCACCGCTGTACTTGAACGATATTCCGGCCGCTTTGAGCAGCGCCATGTAGGTGCTGCCTTCCGGCGTGGTGTGAGAGAAGTATCCCCTGCTCGCCATATCGGTGGAGCGCGAGCGGGCGACGGTGGTCAGCGCGGACTCTATGCTCACCGGTGATATGCCAGCAGAGCGCCGTGCGCCGTTTATGTAATCGAGCATGGCCTTCTCACGCTCATTTAGGCTGTGGACCTGAGCAGAAGGCGCCCGTTGCGCCTGCCCCACTTGCTGCAACTCGGTGGGCATGCGCTCGCCACCCCGACTGATGCCGGCCCTCGCATCTCTGTAAATCGCGGCAGCGATATGCGGATTGGCCTGCAAATACTCCCTGCCAAGCAAGCCCAGTTGAACCCCCAGATGAGGCTTATTAGGATGATACTCCATCCGCGCCCGCTCAAAGTACTGGACAAGCGCCCCTCCCTGCGCCACAGGCTCGGATACCGGATAGCCGAAGATGCGCACCCCACCGTTGGCCTTCCAGAAGGCAAGGAAGGGGTTGCTTAAGGAATGGCCGGTTTCACTGAAATAAGCCCTGCCGGGTTTAGAAGCGAAGGGCCGAACGGGCGCAAATGACACTTTGCCCCTGCCCAGCATCGCCCCCAGATTGCTCAACTGCACCTCATACGGGGTGCCGGCCAGTTCCCGGTGATATTCGAAGCGTTGGCGCTCGAAGTATTGCACCAATAGGCCGTTCTCGATGACTTCGCCGCTGACAGGGTACCCAAATACACGCACACCGCCGTGGCGGTCGAAAAATTGAAGGAAGACACCTCTGACACTGTAGCCGGTTGCTGGAAAGTAGCGAGAAGATTGGTAATTGCTCAGGGGGGTTGATGCGAGAACTGTGCTTGCAGTGACGATGCCCGGAAAGGTTAGCGATAAAAGTGCAGTCAGGATAGACCCCAGAATCATGCGTTTGGCAGCTAGGTGGCCGATGACAGGTAGGGTAGGCAACGCTCAAGCTCCTCCTTGCTGTGTGCTGATCCTGATTGGCGCGCCGGACCACAGGACATCGAGAGGCTTCAGTGCGTCTGGCAATTATGCCCCTTTCAAAACGCTCGCCTCCCATATGGGATAAATCACAGGCAAGGATGATAAATCATCAAGTGTACAAAATCCATAGGAAAATATGGTTAAGCAAAATGCAGTAGTGAGCATCCATGCGTACAACGTAGTGCCTGCGCGGAGAGCCTGCTGCAAAGAGCGGGCATTGTGTTGCATAATATGCCCAAAACCTACCGGAGACCGACCGTAGGAGGGAGGAGGCAGCGAAAGTGCAAAAGCACCCGCTTGACGGCTGGGTGATGGTCATATGCAACCCCATATCGGGGATGGGACATGGGCCGATGAAGCTGGCCGTAGTGAAGCGTGTTTTTGATTCGGTGGGGGTGCGCTATACAGGCGCGATGACCAACCGGCAAGGGCACGCCATGCAGTTGGCGCGTCTGGCGGTTCGGGGTGGGTGCAGTGCCGTGGTGGTCATAGGGGGGGACGGCACCTTCCTCGAAGCGCTGAACGGGGTGCTGAACCCGTACGAGCCGGATACCGCTGCCCAAGTGGCCGGTAGGGTGGCAATGGGGTTGGTGCAGGCCGGGCGGGGCAGCGACTTCGGTCGCTCGGCGGGCATACCGTCGGACGTGAGGGCGGCCTGCGAGCGGCTGGTGGCCGGGCGCACTCAGACCGTGGACGTGGGCCACGTGAGCTTCCTATCCCTTGCAGGCAAGATCAGGTCAAGGTTCTTCGCCAACGCCGCAGGGGTGGGCTTCGACGCCGAGGTGGCCCTCAGGGCGAACGCCGGGTCGCGCATGCTGGGGGGCACTATACCTTACCTGACCAGTCTGGTGCGCACACTCGGCAGATACCGCAATAAACGCGTGCGCGTGCGCCTTGACGGCAGGCACGAGTGGCAGGGGCGCATCAACAGCTTGATAGTGGCTAACGGCCAGTATTTCGGCGGCGGTATGAACATCGCCCCCGACGCCAGCCTCTCCGACGGTATGCTCGACGTAGTCACACTGGGCAATCTGGGCAAGCTCGATCTGCTCATCAACGTGCCAAGGGTGTACGATGGCAGCCACGTCACCCACCCCAAGGTGAGCATAACCCGCGCCCGCTGCGTGGAGGTCACCTCTCCTGAGCGCCTGCTCCTTCAGGCCGACGGCGAGGTGTTGGGCAAGGCACCTGTGACCTTTTCGGTGGTGGAGCAAGCGCTCAGGTTGATTGTTTAGCGCCAAGCTGTTATAATCTCTGGGTTACACGCAACCCGAAGCGTCTTATGCTCACAGTCTCAAGGAGTTCGCACGGTGACTATAGAGACCGCTCTAAACATTGTACAGGTCGTGCTGGCCGTGGTGCTGATCGTAGTGGTGCTGATGCAGACCAAAGGCTCCAGCTTCTCCGGTATTTTCGGCGGCGGGGACAGCAGTTCCGTCTATCGGACGCGCCGGGGGTTCGAGCGCGTGCTGTTTCGCTTCACCATCGGGCTGGCCATCGCCTTCTTCCTGATCGCCCTGATCAACAGCATCGTGACCCGGCCCATATAAACCCTATGGACAGACGCGTAATGAGTGCGACGTGAGGCGGGCCGCCAAACTCAATTTTCGGGGTCCGAGTCTGTTCTCACCCTTGCTCGCCCTTGTGCATTGCCCGTTACGCAACGTTTTACGCACCCACGCTTCACCCCGTTTCCCCTCATGTATGTTCAGTTCAAGCCGCAAGCCGCGCTGATTCTAGCGGGCATGGCCGCACTGGTGGTCGCTCTAACCACCACCATGCCCGGCCACCCCGCGAGCGGCCCCAGACCCTCTGAAACCTATGTGGAAGCGATGGTTGGCATGCCTCGTTATGTCAACCCACTGCTGGCTATCTCTGAGAGCGACCGAGACCTCACCCATCTGGTATTCAGCGGGCTGACGCGCATTGACGAGCGCGGCAACATCGTGCCCGACCTTGCCGAGAGCTGGCAGGTAAGCGCCGACAGCCGGGTGTTCACCTTCACGTTGAGGCCCGATGCCCGCTGGCACGACGGCATGCCTGTCACCGCCGATGACGTGCTGTATACCATCAACTTGCTGAAATCGCCCGACTTTCCGGGCGACCCAATGCTTGCCAGACCATGGCGGGATGTGGAGGCGAGCGCGCCCACGCGCCAGACGGTGCATCTGGCACTTCCCGTGCCCAACTCAAGCTTCATACAGCACACCACGGTGGGCATCCTGCCACGGCACCTGTGGGGCAGTGTTACGCGGGCCGACCTGCTCGATTCTGAGCTTAACCGCAACCCTGTCGGTTCGGGGCCGTGGCGCTATGTGCAGCCCTCCACCGTTGTGACCGACTCGCTCACCGGTCAGGCCCCTACCCCCAACGATATCCCCGAGATCCCCGAGCGTGGCGTGAACGTCTCTCCCGATGAGGGCGTGCTGTTAGAAACCCACCCCACCACCAACCCATCGAACACGAGGGGCATAGGGCGGCTGTGGTTTCGGCTTTATCCAACTTTCGGCGCGGCTCTCACGGGCTTGGCTTCAGGCGAGGTGCACGGGCTGGGGCACATACCGGCTGACCGCCTGCGTGAGGTGCAGGCTGTGCCGGGCGTGACCGTGCACCGGCAGGCGCTGGCCCGCTACACCATGCTGCTCATCAATGTGCGCTCCCCGCTGTTCGACCGGGTGGAGACGCGGCAGGCTCTTGAATACGCCATAGACCGCGAGGCGCTGGTCGAGCAGGGGTTGAAGGGCGAGGCCCGGCCCGCTCACAGCCCCATACTGCCTCAGTCGTGGGCTTACGATGATGCCATTACCCCGCGCCCATATGACCCGGCACAGGCAAGGAAGCTGTTGGACACTGCCGGGTGGCTCATGACCGATGGGGGAGTGCGCATGCGCGACGGCGTCACCCTGACGGTGGTGTTGGCCGCCAACAGCGATGTGCCATCAAATGTGGCCGTGGCCCGGCAAATCGAGCGCTACCTGCGCGATGTGGGGGTTGATGTCCAACTGGCGCTGGTCAGCCGAGAGTCGCTGCTCAGGAACTATCTGGGGCCACGGGCGTTCCACCTTGTGCTGGCGAGTTGGGAGGCGCAAGGCGCGGACCCCGACGTGTACGATTACTGGCACTCATCACAGGCCAGCGTGAAGGGAGGGCTCAACTTTTCGGGCTGGACTAACCCCGACGCCGACCGGGCGCTGGAGGCCGCCCGGCAAACGCCTGACAGGGCCACACGAGCACGCCATTATGCCGATTTCCAAAGGGTGTTCTATCAGGACGTGCCCGCGATTATCCTCTACAGCCCGCTGTATGCCTATGCCACGCGACGGCCCGCCACCGGAGCGGCACTGCCATCTTATGAATTGCTCGGCCCCGCCTACAGGTTCGACACGCTCCGCTACTGGGGTTTGCAGGCAGACAGGTTGCCCTAGCATGGCCTCGGCCTGATCGCCCTGCCACCACGCCCACTAATTGGCGGCCACGAGTATGCCCGCAAGCGCGATCAGCACGAAGCACAGCACACCGGCACCCAAGACCAGAAGGTAGGACGCACAGCCTGCTTCAGCCGTGTCGGCCCACCTGTTCATCTCGATAGTCATGTAGCGGTAGTCCAGCAGGTTGTGGTTGGGCGGAGGGCCTTCATACTTGAAGTCAACGGGACGGTTCCTGCCGAGGTCGGGGTCCATGATCGCATCTCCTCCGGTACGGCAAGCGCCGGCAATCGCGCTGTGCTGCAATAACAGGGAAGTCGGCCACTGCCTGCAACGGTTGCACCGATCACCTATATTGTACACCCAAGAGGGTACGATGCACAGCTTCATACCGCTGACCGGGGCAACCATCTATCTGGTGGCCCACCCCGCAACCTCGTGGAAGTGCGACCTCGTGATCGTGAACAAGAAATATAAATATATCGAGGTTATGTACCTCGCCGAGGCGTGATGCCTGAGCGGGGAAGAGCGCCCCGCTCAGGCATCATGCTATCTCGCGCTTGACCGAGCTGGCTGCCACCACTGCCACCAGCGCGGCGAACCCGAACAGCACCGTCAACTGCACCCACGTGCTCTCCAGACTCTTGCCCCGTATCATGATGTCGGTGAGG
>DAOTTC010000144.1:0-1531 GCA_034437815.1 Chloroflexia bacterium
GTCGCAGTTGGGCTATATGTTCGCCGGGCTGGGCGTGGGGGCGTGGGCCTCGGCCATCTTCCACCTGATGACCCACGCCTTCTTCAAGGGCCTGCTGTTCCTCGGCGCGGGGTCGGTGATCCACGGCCTGCATGGCGAGCAGGACATCCGCAAGATGGGCCAACTGCGCCACAGCATGCCCGTGACCTTCTGGACCTTCCTGATAGCCTCGCTGGCCAACGCCGGGGTGATCCCACTGGCGGGCTTCTGGTCCAAAGACGAAATTATAGGTGGTGGCCTGCTGAGGGGCCACTGGGTGGTGGGGAGCCTGTTGCTGGCGGGCACGTTCCTCACCGCTCTGTATATGTTCCGGCTGGTGTTCATCGTGTTCTTCAACCGCAACAACGTGCCCCGCCACATCCATCCGCACGAGTCGCCGCCGGTGATGCGCTGGCCGTTGATCATACTGGCGGCGCTGGCGGCCACCGCAGGGCTGGTGGGCGTGCCGCCCGACGCAGGCATCTACCACCGCTTCGTCGAGCCAGTGTTCGCGCCCGCTCTGGAGAGGGGTGTGCACATCACACCGGGCTTCACCAACGAAACCATGATGATAATGCTCATCTCCACCATGGTGGCGGTCACGGGCATATTCTTCGCGTGGCTGTTGTACTACAGGCCCAGTGCACTGCCCGCGGCCATGGCCGAGAACCTGCCGTGGCTGTATCAGGCCATCCTCAACAAGTGGTACTTCGACGAGTTGTACCAGAAGGTGTTCGTGGACGGGGGCAAAGCGCTGGCCTTTGCCGCATGGCGCTTCGACCAGAAGGTGATAGACGGTCTGGTGAACGGCGTGGCCTTCTTCATGCGCGGTTCGGGTGCGCGATTGCGCCGCTTGCAGACCGGCTTTGTACAGGCCTACGCCCTCGCCATCGGGCTGGGCCTGCTGGGGCTGATAACTTACCTGTGGATCGTCCTGCCCAAGTGATGCAGTGGTAACGGAGGGAAGCTGGTGTTCGGCGATATACCAAACAATGTGCTGGATCTCCCCATACTGTCGCTCATCGTGTACGTGCCGCTGGTCACGGCGCTGATACTGCTGTTCCTGAGGGACGTGCGGCTTATACAGCGGGTGGCGGCGGTGGGAGCGTTGATAGACCTCGTGCTGTCGGTGGTGGCCCTCGCCGCCTACGCCTCGACCAAATGGGGCACGCGCGGGCCTGACAGCTTCGACCTGCGAGAGTACGTGCCGTGGCTGAGGGGCGCGCTCAACGTTGACTACCACATGGGCGCGGACAGCATCAGCCTGCTGTTGGTGGTGCTGACCACCCTGCTGACGGTGATCGCCATTATCGTGTCGTGGGCACCCATCCAGCGGCGGGTCAAAGAGTACTACATCGCCCTGCTCCTGCTGGAAGTGGGCATGCTTGGCGTGTTCGTGGCACTGGACTTCTTCCTGTTCTACATTTTCTGGGAAGTGATGCTGGTGCCTATGGCCCTGATCATAGGCATATGGGGTTCGGCCAACCGCGTGTACGCCGCCGTGAAGTTCTTC
>DAOTTC010000145.1:0-8865 GCA_034437815.1 Chloroflexia bacterium
TGTCTGGCAAGCAGTCGCTGCTCTCACTTGGCTCCTCGTCTGTCCCTTCCCTCATGAGGCGTTTCAGAGATGTGGGTAATCACCAGGCTGGTTTGCTTGACACGCACGCACGGGCCTGATATAATTAGAGACTGTGACCCAGAAAGTAGTGGGAGGAATGATTGTGTACGCGATTGTTCGCGCAGGGGGCCATCAGTACAGGGTTGCCCCCGGGGATACGATAGAAGTCGAGAAGCTCGAGGCCCGACCGGGCACACAGGTAGAGCTTCCCGAGGTGCTTATGGTGAGCGGCGATGATGGCGTGAAGATCGGCACGCCCCTCGTGAGCGGCGCTAAAGTGCTGGCCACTGTGCTCAGCCAGACCAAGGGCAGGAAGCTCATCATCTTCAAGTACAAAGCCAAGAAGCGCTATCGCCGCAAGAAGGGGCACCGCCAGCAGCTCACCAGACTGGCTATAAAGGAGATAAGAGTTTAGTTCGGAGCTTGGCGCTAATTGAGGTGTGCAGGCTGACACAAAGCCTCTGCCCGGCACGCAGAAGCTCCCGGAGGAGAAACAGATGGCACACAAGAAAGGTGTTGGTTCTTCGCGCAATGGCCGCGACAGCAAGCCCAAGATGCTCGGTGTCAAGCGCGGCGACGGCGAGCACGTGCGTTGTGGCACTATTCTGGTGCGCCAGCGCGGCACCAAGTGGCACGCCGGCAACAACGTGGGCGTGGGCAGAGATTACACCCTGTTCGCCTTGATTGACGGCTACGTCAAGTTCGAGAACGCCACCAAAGACCGCAAGCGCGTGAGTGTGTACCCACAGCGCGTTACGCCCGCTCACGCTGGCGCCCGGCCGGCCACACCCACCGATGTGCAAGCGTAGGAGCAGGCTTAGCCCGCCACTGCGAAGCAACCGGTAAAGTTAATCCACAGGGTTCTTACACGAGAGGAATCATAGATGAAGCAAGGCATTCACCCCAAGTATGTATTGGCTACGGTGACCTGCGCCTGCGGCAATACATGGCAGACTATGTCCACCAAAGAGGTGATCAAAACCGACCTGTGCAGTAAGTGCCACCCGTTCTTCACAGGTGAGCAGCGCATCGTGGACACGGCCGGGCAGGTTGAGCGCTTCATGCGCCGCATGAGCGCCCGCACCGAGCAGGCCGTTGCGCCTGTGACGGGCCACAAGCGTGGCTCAAAGAACAAGCCTAACATCGCTCCCCCTCCGCAAGAGCGCCGACCGGCCCGCCCTGAGGCCGAAGGCGAGGCCGAGGGCGAAGCTGAGGTTTATGAAGAGGCCGCCGAGGCCTGATCAACTCACCACACGAAACGAAAAGCGTATGAACGATAAAAGGGATGGGCCGGGCGGCCTGTCCCTTTTATCGTTCAGGTTTGTTCAGGCTCACCCCGTGCTAATTTTGCCTACAATCGGTGAAGTGGGGACACTTGTACCCCCGCACCCAGAGGGTACCCGCCAGCAGGGGCGCTCCCCTGCACCCCCGGTATTTAGCGCCTTTGCTCAAAGGGGATAAGATAATAAGATAATTGGTATGAAACCGTAAGTGGTTTTCCACGATATAATGAAAGGGGGCAGTTGTAGGCCCGTCTATGCGACATTCGACCACAGGGTTACGAGGATTAGAGCGTTGGCGGACTATCTACAGCGATATATGCAGGATCATGGGCCGCTTGGCCCGCACCCCAAGCACCATATCGGCGGCTGGCTGGAAGTGATATGCGGCAGTATGTTCTCCGGCAAGACCGAGGAACTCATACGCCGTATCAAGCGCACCCAGATCGCCCGCCAGAAGGTACAGGTATTCAAACCAAGCATAGATACCCGCTTCTCGGCCAGTCAGGTGGCCTCGCATAATGGGGTGCTGCATGCGGCGGTGCCGGTCGCGGACTCTGCCCAACTGGAGAGCCTCATCGAGCCTGACACCACCGTTGTGGCCATTGACGAGGCGCAGTTCTTCGACGAGGGGATAGTGGACCTGTGCAAGCGGCTGGCCAGCCGCGGCGTGCGCGTGATCGTGGCGGGCCTAGACCTCGACTTCCGGGGCGAGCCATTCGGCCCAATGCCTGCGCTCATGGCGGACGCGGAGTTGGTGGACAAGTTGCAGGCCATCTGCGTGGTGTGCGGCGCGCCCGCCAGTCGCACACAGCGCCTCATCAACGGCCGGCCCGCTTCCTACGACGATCCGATCATCATGGTGGGAGCCAAAGAGAATTACGAAGCGCGCTGTCGTCAATGCCACGAAGTGCCGCGCACGAGCCATCCACCCATCAATGCCACGCACGAGCAGACCGGCGCATGCTGACCCCAGCTTGGGTCCGAACATTAGGCTCTGTTCCCTGCCCATGCCATCGGTCAACTCACTTGGGGTGCGTTGGCCAGATGTTGTCGGGTGGGGGCCCGTTATCTGATGGCCACACAGTATGGGGGCTGAGATCGTAGTGGTCAATTTTGTTGCAGAACCGCCTTATCACTCGCTCGCCCACAAGCAGCATAGCCCACACACTAACCAGATCGTTCTTGTTGTAATTGTTCCTCATCAGACAGCGGACCAGCGCCTGCTCGAACGCCCATCGCATATCGGGTACTTCATGGCGTGCTATAGCCTCTTGAGCTATGCTGGTGGCCTCCGTGCACAACTCGGCCATCAGCAACAGCCGTTGCTCCTGCTCAGATTTATATTGAGATTGAGCGCTATCGTCGCTGCCGTCCATCGTCTTCTTCCCTGCTTCCCTGCTCACTGATGCGTACTGCTCGGCGCCTCGGACGACCCTGTGTGACTATACAGATATCCTATGACAGAAAGGACGGGGTAGCTTCGATTATCGCACCCCCTGCATGTAGCTTCAGGTCTATACAAAACGCTTATAGCCAAATCCGTGCCATGATTACAGGAAGTAGTACGCAATCTTGGAAAATAAGGTATTATATTCACGAGGGTATGAAAAATGCTGCATCAATGCTCCATTTGCAAACTATGCCTGCTATTGGAGGGCTTTCAGAATGGAAAGGCCAAAGGTCATAGTGGTGAACACGGACCCCATATTTCTGCAACTGATAGATGACGTGCTCACCGAGCAGGGCTATAACACCATCCCATGCAAGGAGAGCCGGGGAGTTTATCAGGCGATCAGGGAGCAGCGCCCGGACCTGATAATCCTCGACATACGCCTCAGCAACCCAGAAGAAGGGTGGCAGTTGCTGGAGGTGCTCAAGTTCGACCCCGAAACCAAAGACATACCCATCATAGTAGCTTCAGCGGACAGACTGTTCCTGCAAGCCAAAGAAGCACACCTGCGTGACAAAGGTTGCTTTATCTTGGAGAAGCCATTCGAACTGGACGACCTGCTGGCCGTGATCAAGAAGGCCGAGGCTGCACGCCACGCGGATGGAGATAACTGCTGAGAAGGGCGTGGGCTGCGCGTTCTGATCCCATGATAAGGGGTAAGGGATCGCCCAGACTCAAAGGGCGACAATGGTTGCCCTTTCATGCATAACCGGTACAACAGGATATATGCCGGTCCGGCAGCCGGAGCTGGGCATGTGACAGGCACCCAAAAGTTGCAGTCCATACAACCGGCATAAGCTGTTATATACTTATTGCAGATTTGAGAATCCACATTACCCTCATACGCTTACGAGGTAACACGGTGGTTACACCCAACGAACAGGTTTCCGGGCAGTTAGTGCTCAAAGAGGACGATACTTTCGTCACCACCAACTCGCAGGGGGACATACCATCGGGGCAGAGTCTGGGGCTGTACCACAACGACACGCGCTATCTGTCTGTATACACCATGACTATAGAGGGCAAGGAGCCGGTGCTGCTATCGGCCTCCAACGAGCACAACTTCATGGCCAACCTGCAACTGGCAAACCCTGCTCTCGGCCTGCCCGACGGCACCACCATCCTGCCTAACACCATCTCCATCCGGCGCAACCGGCTCGTGCACGACCGGGGGATGCGCGAACGCATCGGCATGTTCAGCTACAACACCTTTCCGGTGCGGTTACGCCTGCAAATAGATATGGGCGCCGACTTCCGGGACATGTTCGATGTGCGGGGCTTTCCGCGTCAGGGTCGGGGCACCATCCACGAACCCAAATGGGAGGGCGGGGTGCTCCTCCTGTCTTATACCGGTCTGGACGGCAAACAGCGTCACACGAGCATATCGTTTGACCCGCCACCCACTCATGTGTGGGTAAGCCCTGCCCCGCCGGGATATGTGGCCGAGCAAAAGCTGGACGCCATCTACCCCGGCAACGCCCCCACCGTCAAAGATATCATCGTACCACCCATAGCGCACGCCCTGTGGGAGGCACACCTGCAACCCCATACTCCGTGGTATATAAACCTCACCGTCGTGCCTGAAGGGCCAGTGGAGAGGCAACCCGCCTTCCTGTTCGATGCGGACGCCCGCCACCTGCGCCGAGACTATGAGGAATGGTATACCCAGAGCACCTATCTGCGCACCGACAACGAGGTGTTCAACGCCATACTCGACCGCTCTCTCGCCGACCTGCGGGTGTTGATTGACCGCGTGCCCGGCGGGCTGCTGCCTGCGGCGGGCATACCATGGTACTCGGTGCCGTTCGGGCGCGACAGCCTGATCGCCGGCCTGCAAACCCTGATGTTCAAGCCGTCCATCGCCGAGGGCACCCTGCGCTTCTTGGCCGCATATCAAGGGGACAGAGTAGACCTGTGGCGCGATGAGGAGCCGGGCAAAATCCTGCACGAGCTGCGCTTCGGCGAAATGGCTTCTCTAGGCGAGATACCCCACACACCTTATTATGGCACAGTGGACGCTACCCCTCTGTTCATCATGTTGTTCGTGGAGCTTATGCGCTGGACTAACGACCAGAAGCTTTACGACGACCTCATGCCGCACGTATGGCGTGCACTCGAATGGATTGACAACTACGGAGATATGGACGGGGACGGGTTCGTGGAATACCAGTCCAAGTCCCGCTGGAGTCTGCGCAATCAGGGCTGGAAGGATAGCTGGGACTCGCTCAAATTTCCGGACGGCAAACTGCCCGAACCTCCAATCGCTCTGGTGGAAGTGCAGGCCTATGTATATGCCGCCAAGATGGGCATGGCCGAGTTGTTGTTGCAACGCGGCGACCACCGCAACGGCGTGGCTCTGGCGCAAGAAGCGCAGGTGCTCAAAGAGCAGTTCAACGATGCCTTCTGGATGCCGGAGAGCGGCTTCTACGCGCAGGCGCTGGACGGCTCCAAGCGGCAGGTGCCCAGCATATCGTCCAACCCCGGGCACTGCCTGTGGTGCGGTATCGTGGATGCCGGCAAAGCCGGTCAGGTGGTGGACCGGCTGATGGCCTCCGACATGTTGTGCGGCTGGGGCATACGCACCCTGTCCAGCGAAGAGCCACACTTCAACCCTATGAGCTATCACAACGGCAGTGTGTGGCCGCACGACAATGGCATTATCGCTGCGGGCATGCGCCGCTACGGTTTCCACAAGGAAGCCGCCGAGGTGATGCAACAGATCGTGGAAGCGGGCATCCGATTCAAGATGTTCCGACTACCCGAGCTTTTCTGCGGCTTCGCCCGCGACCTGCGCTACTATTCGGTGCCCGCCGAATACCCGGTGAGTTGCAGCCCACAGGCATGGGCCGCCGGAGCCGTGCTCCACTTCTGCCAGACGATGTTGGGCGCCTACCCCGATGCCGCACACAATTCCCTCAACGTCCAGCCCTACCTGCTCCCCAGCATCGAGCAGGTGAACGTGCACCGGCTTCGGCTGGGCGGCAATTTCATCAGCTTCGAGGCGCGTAAGAACAGCGCACATACCGCGCACGTGCGGGTGACCGACAATCAGGGTGGTATACAGTTAGTCACTGACTGAGCAAGCGCAAGGTGTCAGGGTTGAACCCAGAACCCAGAACCCAGAACCCAAAGCTTTCAAAAGCCACAACGCCCACCGACGCGGCGTATGAGTTGAACACCGGGAGCACGAAGGAAAGGAAAGCAACAGGTATAACCATGATCGCCACCGGCCACCGGCGGTGAGTAGACCGTGTCCCGCTTATGCCTCATGAGCCACATATAGTGTTTGTGCATGGCGCAGGTGCCAGCGCTGATTTCTGGCACCGCCAGCGGCCTGCTTTTCCGAACGCCCACTACATCGACCTGCCGGGGCACCGAGCGAAGCGTTGGACCCATACCCATATGCCACCTGCTGACGGGCACCTTGCCTCTGACGGGCACCCGCTCCCCGACGCTCGATCTCTGATCGAATGGTACGCGGACCACGTAAGCGAATACGTGCAGGAGGCGGCACTGGGGAGCGTGGTGTTGGTCGGGCACTCTATGGGTGGCGCTGTGGTGCTGACGCTGGCCCTGCACCGCCCCACGTGGCTGAAGGCGTTGGTGCTGACGTCTACGGGCGCACGCTTGCCGGTTTCACCGCGCATATTGGAGCTTCTGCGAGCCGATTACAGGGCCGCTGTAGAGCTGATCATCGAGTTGAGCTTTGCGCCATTCCACTCGCTCCATCGCCCTCTCACTTATTCGCAGAAATTGCTCATCAACGGGGCACGCCGCCAGATGCTGCGCGTGCCCCGTGAAGTGACCCTCGCCGATTACCAAGCCTGCGCGCATTTCGATGTGACCCACCGGCTGTCGGAGGTGCGCCTGCCCACCCTGTGCATCACAGGCGATCAGGATAGGATGGTGCCGCCGGAGCACAGCCGGCTCCTGCATGAGCGCATAGCAGGCTCTCGCCTCGAGGTGGTGGAGGGAGCGGGGCACATGCTACCACTTGAGAGGCCTGACGAGTATAATCACAGGGTAGAGGAGTTCGTGGCCGCCATAGAGGTTGAACATGGGGGCCACGAGGGAAGCATCAAGGATAACTAACCCCAACCACTGCAGCGCGAGGACAAAGGAAAGGTTGGCTGTGTCTGATCACGGCAGCCCGGTGTCTCCCGAACCGGCCCTGCACACTTTTCGGTGGGTAGGGAGCGACCACCCACACATAGACCAACCCCATGTGACCCACTGTGGGCACATGGTCATCGGGCTATATGGGGGCAACAGCCGCGCAGGCGCGAGGAAGAACGAAGACGGCGCGCTGGTGTGGTGCCCCGCCGACGGCGGTTGGGAGTTCGCCGTTTTACTCGACGCCCACTTCTCGGTGGACAGCGCCAAACTGGTCGTTGACGCAGTGCAGGCCGAGCGCGATGCCATCACATCCATGCTTGTCCGGCCCATAGACACAGCCTTCGAGGCCTTGCACAGGCACTTGCTAGCGTTGTTTCGCTCGCCGGAATTTCGCGAGCGGTGTGCACAGGCGTACGGCGAAGCTTCCTGTCTGATATGCGCCCGCAAATCGGCTTTCCTGTGGTGGCTGTCGGTGGGCGACTGTGTGGTATACCTGCTGCACCCGCGGCTGGCTCGGTTGGGGCAGTACGCGCTCAACCAGCGCAGTTATTTCGAATGGATTGGGCACGACAACACCTTTGATTTGCCCGTGCCCTGCTATGCTTCGGGGGTGCGCAGGCTCTTGCCCGGTTACAATATGGTGGTGATGGCAACCGATGGACTGCTGGAGTGCGGCAGACGACCGTTCGAGAACCCGGCGAACCTGTACGAGGCTTTCACGCGGCCTCAGGGCGGTCTTGTCCAAGCAGTGCACGCCGTGCTGAGCAGGGTCCATCAAGAGCGCGGCAGGGACAGCGCCACGGTTATAGCGTGGCCGGTTGGCATCGGTGCCGATTACGATGAATATGAGCATAGCATCGGGGCACAGGACCCGACCATCAACCATGAGCATGCATGAGTATGGATCGCAGGAATTGGGCAGATACACACAACCGCAAGAGAACCGCGCTGATCACCGGGGCTACCACCGTCCTCGGCTACGAGTTGAGCAGGTTGTTCGCCAGAGATGGGTTCGATCTGGTGCTGGTGGACCGCGACGAGGCGAGGTTGAGCTTCCTCGCAAGCCGCCTACGAGAGCGCTACGGCATCGCGGTACACGCCATGCCCTTGGACCTCACCGACCCCGCCGCTTCGGAGCGCTTATACGACGAGTTGCAAAGCAGATGGGTGGTCGTGGACGTGCTGGTCAATAACCCTTGGCCAGCCGTGCATGGCTTATTCAGCGGCGCAGATGCGAGAGATAGAGATGAGTTGAAGATGATGCAGTTGGGCATAGTTGCGCCTGCCGGTCTGATGAGGCTGTTCTTGCCCGGAATGCGACACCGGAGGTGGGGCAGGGTGCTTAACGTGACCTTCGCACCTACGCCGGCACCCGGCATGCAAACGCCGATTGCCGGGGCGAGCAGGGCCTTCATGCTGTCTCTGTGCAAAGCGCTGTGTGCCGAATTGAAAGGCACAGGCGTGACGGTCACCGTGCTGTGTCCAAGTCCCCCCGTCAGGCTCTTTCGCAGGAGGAGCCGGTCCGCACTCGACCGTTTGCTGTTGGAGGCCGGCGCCATTGCCAGAGCGGGCTACAGGGGGCTGATAAAAGGCAAGTCGGTGGTGGCCCCCGGCGTTTTCAACCGGCTGACCCTTGCCACCCTGCGCTTCGTGCCCTCGCCCGTAGCCGGAGCGCTCGCCAAGTGGCTATATGGGGGATGACACACCCCCTTCACGCTTCACGGCCCGGTCCGGCCGGCCTGCGCAAGACGCTCGAGGGGAGCCTTTCACGGTCCCATGGTGTCGGCAGCAATGGGATCGTCAGTCACCAGAAAATAACCACCGAGACGCCAAAGGCACCAAGACCCACCAACATTATTGGCGGAACGGAGTGCGCGTGCGCCTTTTTCTGGTGATTACCCACATCTCTGAAACGCCTCATGAGGGAAGGGACAGACGAGGAGCCAAGTGAGAGCA
>DAOTTC010000146.1:0-10403 GCA_034437815.1 Chloroflexia bacterium
ATGGCAGTGGCCGAGGCGCTGATGAGCAACTCAGGCCCGGACAGGACCAGCGCCATCGTGTACGCGGTGGGCTGGACCCAGCACAGCACCGGCGTGCAGATCATACGCACGGCGGCCATCCTGCAACTGCTGTTGGGCAACGCCGGGCGACCGGGCGGTGGGGTGATGGCTATGCGCGGCCACGCCAGCATTCAGGGCTCGACCGACATACCCACCCTGTACAACCTGCTCCCCGGCTACCTGCCCCAGCCCTCTGTAGAGCGCGGTCACAACACCCTTGAGGACTACCTGCGCAAAGAGTCAGTGCCCACCGGCTACTGGGCCAACATGCCCCGGTTCATAGTCAGCCTGCTCAGGGCGTGGTACGGCGACGCGGCCACACCCCACAACGACTGGGGCTTCGGCTGGCTGCCGCGCACCACGGGCGACCACTCGCAGTTGGTTACGTTCACCCGGATGGCCGAAGGCAAGGTGAAGGGGCTGTTCCTGTTCGGGCAGAACCCGGCGGCAGGCGCGCCCAACGCCCGCCTGAACCGCGAGGGCCTGCGCCGCCTCGAATGGCTGGTGGTGCGCGACTTCTTCCTGCTGGAGAGCGCCACCTTCTGGAAAGAAGGACCGGACAACCCCGACCCCGCAAAGATCGGCACTGAGGTGTTCTTCCTGCCCGCCGCCGCAGGGGCCGAAAAGCCGGGCACCCTCACCAACACCCAGCGGCTGGTGCAGTGGCACGACAAGGCTGTGGACCCGCCCGGCGACTGCCGCTCGGACCTGTGGTTCGTGTGGAATCTGGGCCGCCGCCTGAAGAAGCTGTACGAGGGCAGTGCGCTGGAGCGCGATCAGGGCATCCTCAACCTGACGTGGGATTACGCGCAGGACCACCCCGAAACCCTGCCCGACGGCACGCCCGGCAGGATACACGACGAGCCGGACGCCGAGAAGGTATTGATGGAGATCAACGGCTACCGGGTGGCCGACCGCACACAGCTTGCGGGCTTCGACGAGCTGAGGGACGATGGCACCACAGCCTGCGGGTGCTGGATATACTGCGGGGTGTACCCACAGAAGGGCCGCAACCGCGCCGCCGACCGTCCCGACCGGCTGGACGTGCCGGTGGGCCGCCCCCAGCTCAACTGGGCGTGGGCGTGGCCCGCCAACCGGCGCATGATGTACAACCGCGCCAGCGCCGACCCGCAGGGCCGCCCGTGGAGCGAGCGCAAGCGCTACGTATGGTGGGACCCCGCTCAGGGTAAATGGGCCGGGCTGGACGTGCCCGACTTTCCCCTGAACAGACCACCCGACTACCGCGCACCTCAGGGGGCCACCGGCATGGACGCCATAGACGGCGACTCGCCTTTCATCATGCACTCGGACGGCAAGGGCTGGCTGTTCGCGCCCTCCGGCCTTCAGGATGGCCCCCTGCCCACCCACTACGAGCCGGTGGAGTCGCCCGCCGACAATCCCCTGTACAGACAGAGGGTCAACCCCACAGCCGACGTGGTACAGCACCCGCTCAACCCGGTGGCACCGCCCGCCGACCCGCGCTACCCGGTCATCGCCACCACCTACCGGCTGACCGAGCACTACCTGAGCGGGGGCATGTCGCGCTTCGACAGTTGGCTGAACGAACTGCAACCCGCCATGTTCGTGGAAATAGGCCCGGAGCTGGCCGCTGAGCGGGGCATCGAGCACGGCGGCTGGGTGGTGGTGACCAGCCCGCGGGGGCAGATCGAGGCCCGCGCCATGGTCACCCCACGCCTGCACACCCTGACCGTGGGGGGCAGGCGCGTGCATCAGATAGGCATACCCATCCACTTCAGCTACGAGGGCGAGGTAACCGGCGGGCAGGCCAACGAGCTGATACCCATCATCGTTGACCCCAACGTCAGCATGCACGAGGGCAAATCTTTCATGTGCGATGTGCGCCCCGGCAGACTGCCCACCCATATGGATGTGCCCACCGTGCCCGTGGCCCCTCGCCCCACCACCGAGCCGATGCCCGACACGCCCCATCAGGCCCAGCCGGAGGGCATGAGCACCTGACCCTGCCCCGATCGGATAAGAAGTCAGGAAGCTGAAGCTGAAGCTGTACAGAGGCGCACATATGAGCACGATGGATACGCATATGCATATGCATACCGAAGAGGTAAGGCCCAGCCTGCTGGAAGGTCTCAGGGTGGTGGAGCCGCCGCCGGCCCGCCAGCCGATGGGCTTCTTCACCGACTCCACCCTGTGCATCGGCTGTAAGGCCTGCGAGGTGGCCTGCAAGCAGTGGAACGGCCTGCCCGCCGACGGCATGGAATGGACCGGTTACAGCTACGACAACACCCTCCACCTGTCGGCCACCACATGGCGGCATGTGACCTTCGTGGAGAAGGCACTGCCCGAAGGCGGCGTCAGGTGGCTGTTCAACAGCGACGTGTGCAAGCACTGCACCGACGCGCCGTGCCAGCGGGTGTGCCCCACCGGCGCGCTCATCCGCAACGAGTTCGACGATGTGTACGTTCAGCAGGACGTGTGCAACGGCTGTGGCTACTGCATCGTGGCCTGCCCGTTCGGGGTGTTGGGGCGCAGTGCAAACGACGGCAGGGCGCACAAATGCACACTGTGCTACGACCGCCAGAAGGACGGGCTGGAGCCTGCATGCGCCAAGGCCTGCCCTACCGACGCCATCCAGTTCGGACCGGTGGAGGAACTGCGCCGCCGCGCCAGAGAGCGGCTGGGCGAGGTGCGTCAGCGCGAGCCGGGCGCCTACCTGTACGGGGCCGACGATGCCGGCCACTATAAGCGCCTCAACGCCTTCTTCCTGCTCACCGAAGAGCCTGCCGCCTACAACCTGCCCCCTGCACCCCACATGCCCACTGTTGACATGCCCCGCAAGTATATGTGGAGCGCGCTGGTGGGGCTGGCGCTCAGCCTGCTGGGGGCTGTGGTGTTCGGTCGCAGTGCAAAGGCCGGCAGGTGACCGCTCGGTCCTGCTACGGCGTCTATCAAACTAAAAAATCCCACCCCTATCTCGAAAGGAGTATGAAATATGGAACCGAACAGGACGGGCAAAGACCAACCTTATGTGCTGGAGCGGGACGAGGGCAAGCCCATCTGGTTTCTGGGCACGCTGGTTCAGGTCAAGGCCGGGGACGAACAGACGAACGGCAGGTTCGCGTTCGTGGAGCAGGAACTGCCCGCGGGCTTCGCCCCGCCCCGCCACATCCATCACGACGCTGATGAACCGTTCTATGTGCTGGAAGGCCGCATCACTTTCTTCGCCGCCGGGCAGGCCATAGAGGCCGGTCCGGGCACGTTTGTGTGGCTGCCGAAGGGGGTGGAACATGCCTTCAGGGTGTCCGATGCCGGCCCGGCCAGAGTGCTCACCATGACCATACCGGCGGGCTTCGACCGCTTCGTGGAGGAGGCAGGCGAACCGGCCCGCGAGCTTGCTCTGCCCCCGCCCTCTGACCTGCCGCCGGATGTGCAGAAGCTGGTAGAGATAGCCGCCCGCTACAACATCGAGATCACCGGCCCGCCGCCCGAATGAGCACTGCCTGCGGCTATACCTGTATCTGTCCCTTTCACCACGCTCCACATCCTGTCCTGCGCCGTCCCCAACGGGCGTATAATTGTGTGGGACCAGAAGAGACTGAATCAGTATCAGGAGCCAACCGACATTGCCACAGATGAGAGGCAGGCGCGAACCTACAGAACTCACTCAACAGGCCCAATCCGTAGGCGATAGCCTTGGCGTGGCGGTAGCGCGCCCGCGCGACGCCTATCAGGGCGTGCCCATCCTCAAGGCGCCGCTGTGGAACCACGAGGTGGCGGCCTATTTCTATCTGGGTGGCATGTCGGCGGGGGCGGCGCTGGTTGGCTCGCTGGCCGGGCTGACGGGCGGCCAGCGGCACAGTGCACTGGCCCGCACCGCGCACTATGTTGCGTTCGCGGCTTTCCTGCCCTGCCCCCCACTGCTCATAGACGATCTGGGCGTGCCCGCGCGCTTCCACCACATGCTTCGCGTTTTCAAGCCCTCATCCCCGATGAATCTGGGCGCGTGGGTATTTCTGATACACGGGGCGGGGGCCACCCTCAGTGCGGGCAGGGCGCTGGCCTCCGAAAACAAACTGCCCCTGCTCGGCCCGCTCCTGCGGCTGGTGCCTGAGCGCCTGCTGGCGGGGCTGGCTCTGCCCGGCTCCCTTGTGCTGGCGGGCTATACAGGCGTACTGCTGGGCACCACCAGCATACCGGTGTGGTACACCAGCCAACTGTTGGGCGGGCTGTTCACGGCCAGCGCCATCGGCACGGGGGTGGCCGCCGTTGCGCTTGCGGGCACGCTTGCCCACAGTATGAGCGAAGCCGACCGACAGGCGCTGACCACGTTGGGGTTGATGTCGGGCGGTGCCGAGATGGCTCTGCTCGGCGGCTACCTTGCAACCTCGGGGCGGGCCGCTGTGCCCTACCTGCGCGGCGAAGGCAGGCTGCTCATGGCGGGGGCCGCGATCACGCTGGCCGCTTCCATAGCGCTGGAAGCAACCGCCACACTGCGGGGCCACAAGCGTCCGTCCGCCGCAACGAGCGTGCTGGCGAGCGCGCTGGCTCTGGCGAGCGGGGCGCTACTGCGGTGGGCGGTGGTGCGGGCGGGGCGGGCCTCGGCCCGAGACCGCGAGGGCACCCTTGAGGCCATGAAGCCGCGCAGAGGCTATCCGGGGTGGGGCGGCGGGTCTTGAGACGGGGGCTGTGCTGGTTCTAGCGTGAACAGGGTGATCTCCGGCCTGCAACGAAAGCGCACGGGCAGGCCCACTGTGCCGATGCCCCGGTTAGTGTAGTGGAGCATGCGGCCCACCATATACAGGCCGTCGTAGTACTTCCGCGCGAGGGGCGGCAGCCGGGGCGGTCCCACGAACGGTAGCACCACTTGCCCGCCGTGCGAGTGGCCCGACAACTGCAAATCGAAGCGGCCGGTGCGCGCGCTCACGTCGGCGTAATCAGGCTCGTGCACCAGCAGGACAGCCGTGCCCTCGGTGGGCAGAGCAGACAGCACGCGGTCCAGCCGGTGCCTGCGCGCCCGCACCGAGTCGAGGCCCGCAATGTGCAGCACATCGCCATCACGCTCCAGCGTGAACACTGCGTTGTTCAGGTCGCGGACGCCGGCGGCACGCAGGGCATCGAGCACTACGCCCGGCCCCGGGCGGCCCCAGTAGTCGTGGTTGCCAAGCACGGCCACCACGCCGTCCCTCGCCCGCAGCCCGCTCAGGCCCGGCACTAGGTCTTCGGCCACGCGCTCATAAGTTGCGGTGACGTAGTCCCCGGTCATGGCTATCAGGTCGGGTTGCAGAGCGTTGACCAACCCCACCAGTTCGGCCAGCCGGTCCCCACCCAGCCACTCGATGTGCAGGTCGCTGAGCTGGGCGATACGGTAGCCGTGGAACGGCGGGCCGAGGCGGGGCAGGCGCAGGCGCACATGGCTCACATCCACCCACGACCGCTCCAGACCCAGAGCCTGCGCGAGGCCGCCGGCCCCGGCCACCCCGGCCATGACCAGCCCGGCCAGCACGGCACGCGCCAATTCCCTGCGCCGCGCGGCAGGATGCTCAGGATATGATGGGATATGCCTGACCGATGCCATAGTCATGGCTGGGCCTCGACCTTCGTGGGGTTGGTGGTTTGCAACTGTCTGGTCCATATGCTCCTTTGCGCGGTCTTTACTGTAGTGTGCATCACAGTGTCTGCCCCTGCCTCCTCATGGGCTATTATACCCTGACCGGCGTCCCGCCCCCACCCGCGCCAGCAGGCCGGTCAGGTCACGCACCTGAATGGAGTCCAGTTCAGAGACCGCCTGCACGATCTCGCGCCGCAGAGCCGCATCAGTGAAAGGGTCGGCCAGCGACTCGAACTTGGCGGCCAGCCGCTCCCAGCGCATGGGGCGGGTGCGGAAGCCCTCGTAGTCGCGTTTCTCGACGGTCAGGGTGCGCCCGTCGGCCATCACCACTTCCACCCGACAGCACATCTCGTGCGGGAAGCAGTCGCTGTAGTCCACGCTGGGGCGCACTACCACCCGTCTCAACAGGTTCTGCACGTCTTCACGCAGGATGCGCTGTGGCTCGTACTGTCGGGGGGTCACCTCGCCGTCCAGCAGGGCCACCGCCACCATATAGTGCAGACTGTGGTCGGCCTCTTCCTTGGTGCGCACGATGCGCTTATCGCCCTCTTCGCCCCCACCTATGATGTTGTAAGCCACGTCAAAGATGTCTATCCGCACCTGCTCTATGTCCTGCGGGGCAATGCCGTACTGATCGCGCAGTTCAAGCACCCCTTCGAGGGCCGACTGAGAGTGTATCTCGGCGTTGTACTTCTTGAGGATGGTCTCGGTGACTTTGCTCAGGCCCTCGCGCTCCCAGTCTATTTTGAACGGGCCGGCGATGGACTCCATGAAACCCTTGTTGCCCTCGAACACCTCGATGGGGCCGGTAATGCCGCGCATGGCAAGGAATGTAGCGCGGGTGGCGGTGAAAGCGGTGAAGGGATAGGCCAGACCCTTCCAGTGCGATATGCGCCCGGTACGGGTGACGCGCAGGGCGTTGCACGCAGTGCCGCTGATGCCGATGGCGTTGGCGGTGCGCGCCGCGTCCAGACCAAGCGCTTTGGACACGCCTGCCGCCACCGCATAGGCCCCCTGTGTGGTGTGGTCGAAGCCTTTAGCGCGCACCGGGGCCTCCTCGCTCAGGCGGCACTGCACCTGATAGGCCACAGCCAGCGCGGTCAGGAAGTCCCGCCCCGACCGGCCCGCGTATTCGGCGGCGGCCAGCACCGGCGCGATGTTGTCGCTGGGGTGGCAGGTCTCACCTTTCGCCAGAAAGGCGTCGTTGTAGTCCAGATAGCGCACCAGCGCACCGTTGTACAGCGCGGCCTGATCGGGCGCGGTCTTGCCCCCACCTATCAGCGTGACCAGCGGCTTGCCCCCGAACTCTTCGAGGTCTTCACGGATCATGTGGATAGGCGGCCCCTCCAGCGCACCGATGGCGCACCCCAGCGAGTCGAGCACACGCACTTTGAGGGCTTGCACCACCTCTTTCGACAGGTGAGAGAAGGCCGCCCGCTCCACGAAGGCCGCCAGCTGTTCGGCCTGCGTAGGTCCTTCGGCAAGCGAGGGTGGGGGGTCATACGCGGCAGAGTGAGCAGTGGGTTGAGAAGCCGGGTGTCTATCTGACATCGAACTATACTCCTGTGGGCTGTACTATGTGTTGTGTGTTATGCGCGAGTGCGCGGTGAAATCCCATGGCATGATTTGCCTCCATACAGTAGAATACAGCTTGCTCGGCATCGTGTGCAAGGCGTGAAGACAAGCCGGTACCACCGACAACTGGGGCCAAGCCCTGCCTCTCATCGAGTATACGGAGCCGGTGACGGAATGCGGGCTTGCCCGGGGGAAGTCAACCTCGATTCTTGGTGGAACCAGACAAGTACGATAAACCACCGTCCGCACATCGCACATGAAGGCATGATTATTGATGCAGTCGGGGCGGCACGGGCCTGTAGCCGGGCAGCATCGCCTGCGTAGCCATGCGCACTGCTATTTACCGGGCGGGTGCGGTAAGGCATACACGGGCGTGCGTCCACCCTGAAAGCGCCGGGGCCAGACGCGGGGCTGGATTGTCTTATGAGCACCGAACAGTTGATACAATACCTCACATGGGGCATCTACATATTGATCTTCATCGGGGTAGTGGTGCATGCCATACGCCGCCCCATACGCGCCAACCTCGACATCGCTCTGCTGTTCAGCCTGCCCACCCTGATCATCGCCGACAGCATCCTGATAAGTGTGGGGGTGCTGGAGCGCGGGCCGGTGATCAGCGCCATACCTGTTGTGCTACTGCTGGGCATGGCCTATATGCTACTGCGGCTAGTGGACGACTTTTCGGACGTGCCGGTGTGGCTGATGCGCGGAGCCGAGGCGGCGCTGGTGGCGCTGGGCGGCGCATCTCTGCTGTTCGCACCGAACCAGCCGGTGCTTCTCTCCCTGCTGGAGGTAGCTTATCTGCTGACCCTGCTGGTGTACTCGGTGGTGGCGTTCCTGCGCGAGTCGGTGCGCTCCAACGGGGTGACCATGCGGCGCATGCGGGCGGTGGCCGCTGGGTCTATAGCGCTGTGCGTGCTCTTTGCGATCGCGGGGCTGGGCCTCGTGTTTCCAGAGCTACGTCGGTGGTCCGCTCCACTTACCAACCTCGCCGGGTTGGCCTCGGCAGTGTGCTACTTTATAGGGTTTGCTCCGCCGAGCATCCTGCGGCGGGCATGGCAGGAACCAGAATTGCGCGCCTTCCTGAGCCGGGCAGCCACCCTGCCGCGCCTGCCTGACACCCACTCCATCATCAGGGAGATAGAGCGCGGGGCCGCTCAGTCTCTGGGTGCGGCCAACGCCAGCATAGGCTTGTGGGACGAAGAGGCAGGGGTGCTACGCTTCTCCGGCGACTGGGGACAGATGGACCATGCGCCTACCATCCGGACCACCGCAGGTCGGGCCTTCCTCGACCAGCGCCCCGCCTTCACCCCCGAAGTGAGGCCCGACAACCCGCTGTACTCGAGGGCGGAGTATGCGCACGCAAAGGCCGTGATGGCCGCCCCCATCACCGCCGGGACACGGCGGCTGGGCGTGCTCACCGTGTACTCGCCCCGCACCCCCATCTTCGCCGAAGAGGACCTTGAACTGGTGAAGTTGCTGGCCGATCAGGCCGCTGTAGTGCTGGAGAGCCGCGCCCTGATTGACGAGGCAGCGCGCGTGCGGGCACGCGAGGAGGTGGCCCGCATGAAGGAGGACTTCCTGTCGGCGGCGGCCCATGACCTCAAGACCCCCCTGACCACCATCGTGGCGCAGGTCGATCTGCTGGAGCGCCGCGCCCTGCGCAACCCCGATGCTCCCGCCGACCTGACCAGCCTGACACGGCTGAAAAAGGAGGTCAACCGGCTCAAGACGCTGGTGCTGGAACTGCTAGATGCGGCACGCACCGAGCAGGGCCGGCTGGTGTCCGACCTCGAAGAGGTGGACCTCGTCTCGCTGGCGCGTGCGGTATGTGAGCGTCACAGCACAGCCCGCCACCCATGCACCGTAATCGCCGACGGGTCTGTGGTGGGCATGTACGACCCCACCCGCATCTCTCAGCTCATTGAGAACCTCGTGGAAAATGCTATCAAGTACAGCCCTGAAGGGGGACCGGTGCAGGTCAGGGTGTGGGCCGAGGGCAACTGGAACCACATGACCGTGACCGACCGGGGTATAGGCATACCTGAGGAGGACCTGCCTAATGTATTCGAGCGGTTTCATAGAGGTAAGAACGTGGACGACCGGCGCTTCGCGGGCATGGGCCTCGGCCTGTTCATATGTCGCGGCATCGTGGAGCAGCACGGCGGGCGCATCTGGGTGGAGAGGCCGGGCGTTGCCGGCAGCCACGCACCGGGCGATAGGGGTTCCGTGGGCGGTAGGAACTATGAGAGTGACGCTCCCGGCCCGGCCCTCGCCGGCACCGGCACCACCTTCCACGCGGCTCTTCCCGCCTCACCACCTCCGGGCGCTGATACGGGAGCCACTCCTGAGGGCTGAGGGCACGCACAGCTCGCCCGTCGAAAGCAGCAGGCGCGGCGATCGTGCCGGGCCGATCCTCGTGGTGGACGACGACCCCGGCATCCTGTCCACCGTGGCCGACATACTGGAGTTCGAAGGCTACCAAGTGGAGCAGGCCACCAACGGCGCAGAGGCTCTGCAAATCATGGAGCGAGTCAGGCCGTCGCTGGTGCTGCTCGATATGCGCATGCCAGTGCTGGACGGCTGGGAGTTTGCGCGCATCGCCAGAGAGCGCCGCTTGGACGTGCCCATCCTCGTGATGACCGCGGCCCGCGATGCCCGTCGGTGGGCACACGAGATCGGCGCGGACGGCTATGTAGCCAAGCCCTTCCACCTGCCCGACCTGCTGGCGGCCATACAGAGTGTGCTGGGCCGCGACCCGGAGTGAGCGCCAGCAATGACCGGCGAAGGGTCAGGGGAAGGCTCAAAGCCCGCGATCCATTCCCCTGACCCACCGCCCCCGCTCCCCAGCTCAACTCAGTTCCCACACGGGGAAACGTTGCGCCAGTTGAGCACCGTGTCGTTGACCACCTGCGTGCCGTTGGTGCCGTAGCTGAGGGTCAACTGGCGGTTGGACAGCTCCTCACAGCTCGCCCCCTTCTCCACATGCTCCCAGTCGCCCAACGTGTACTTGTATTCGATCTGGGTGCCTTCCCTGCCGGTGAGGGTAACGGTCCAGTGAGTGGCATCCACCCGCGTGAGCACCACGCCACCGGGGTTCCAGTCGGGCAGGCCGCCATCCAGCCTGCTGAGGGTGCCCGCGATGTACACCTGCCTGCCGGTGGAGTCGGTGGTGGCG
>DAOTTC010000147.1:0-42250 GCA_034437815.1 Chloroflexia bacterium
CCTGATGAAGGGATAGAAGGTGTGGTTGGGTGGCACGTCCGAGAACGAGATGGTGCACGGGGTAGGCGTGGGTGTGGGTGCCGATGGCGTGTTGGTGGGCGTGGGTGTGCCTGCTGTGTCATACGAGTGCAACATCACCCCTTCCTCGCCTACGATCCACCCATCGGTTGGCGTGCGCATGAATATGCCGTTGAGCGACAGCCATGAGGGTGCCGGGTTGTTCACCGGCGTGAAATCTGTACCGTCATAGTGGGCGATAGTGTTTGGCCCGATGGCCCAGCCGTCATTGGAAGCCAGCATGAATATTCGATGTAGCTGGAAGGTAGGGGTGAACTGCCACGTCCAATTCACCCCATCGTAGTGGAGCACATAGTTGTCGAGGGCGATGCCCACTGCCCATCCGTCGTCGCGCACGCCGTCCCTGAAGAAGCAGTCATACAGGGTCTGTGGGGCGGGACTTGGGTCCAGAACGGTCCACGTGCCGTTCAAATAATGGGCCATGAACTGGTTTGCGCCTACGGCCCAACCCTCGTTGGCCGTAACCATCTGTATGGCGAAGATGTTGCGCCCCCTTGACTCGGTGAAGGATACAGTCCAGTTGTTGCCATTCCAGTGGTATATCCGGCCCAGCCCGGCCACCCACACGTCGTTGGGGGCGACCGCATCCACACGATTGGGGTCGCGGTCAGTTGCGTACACGAAGTTCCACTGAGTGCCATTCCAGCGGTAAACATTGCCCCCGCCGGTTGAGGACCCCCAGCCCAGAATAAAGCCGTCGTTAGGACCCAGCATATGCACGTCGACTAGCCACTCGCCCGGTTCCTGCGTGGTGATGGGGAACGGCGCCCAGCTAGTGCCATCGTAGCGCAGAAGCGTGGCGTTGTTGCCCACGGCCCACCCGTCGGTTTCGGATACCATATGCACGTCCCGCAGCATCTGGTTGGTCACGCTAGGCACAAGCCGCCATTCGATATCGCTGATGGCAGACCGGGCTTGCGCTCTGCTGTTGCTCGTCTGTGGAGCGCCGGGGCCGGCTGAGCCGCTGTGAGCGTTGCCCGCCCGCAGCGCGATCATCAGAAGGAGCAGCGAAGCCGCCAGCAGGGCAAGTGGTACCACAGCTTGTGCGCTGCTCCCGAAGACGTTCCGCACCCGATGGGATCCAAGGCTCATCTATTCGTCCCCTTCCTTGTTAGGATGTTCAAACACAGGTGTGCGTGCCTCATGTGCGGCCATGTGCGCTGTATGCGTAAGTGTAAGACACGTATCATCGAGCACCGCTGGCACGCCCACAGGTGCATAGCATGCCTGACAATTATACGTGGTGCAGGAGAGGGGTGTCAAAAACGCCCGCTCTGCTCGGTTCTGGTGGTACTTGATGTTATCAGCCGCAAGGTGCCAGCCGCCAATCATCGGGATTAACAGCTAAAGCACCAAGGGCACTGTGGGGGCGCGGGCGGGATGCCAGCATGTAGGTTATCGAGCCGCCGAGCAAGCTGGCATAGCCGGTATGATCACATTCTGTGCCCCGGGCAAGATGACGCGGTTGCCCGGTACGATGCGATGAGCGGCGAAGAAGCCCTGATTGGTCTCCAGCGCATAGCGATATGGGCCGGGGGCCGTGATCACGGTGGTATCAAGGGGCTGCATATCCTCGATTGACAGGATGATGCCATCCGCTGTGATGAACGCTATGCTCAATGGGAGGATGGTGTTGTACATCCAGAAACCGCCGGTGGTATCCTCACCGAAATCGAACAGCATGCCCGCATCAGGCGGCATGCTGGAGCGGTGCATCAGCCCCAGCTCGCGGGCCTGAGGCGTGTCGGCGATCTCCACCGTGATGCGTATCTGCTCGCCCGTGCTGTTGATGATGGTGAGGGTGGCCGTCCTGAGGCTTGGTGCCGCGGTGAGCGTGGCCTCGGCGCCCGGAATGGGTGTGCCCACAAGCGCGGTGGGGTGCACCCATGCGGTTGGAGAGGGCGATTGTGGAGTGGTGCTTGTGGCGGCGGATTGAGTGGTAGGGGAGGCCGCCGATGGTTGCTCGTTCGTGGGTCGGGTGGGGGCGGTGGGTGATGATGGTGATAGCGATGGTGATGTGGGGCCACCTGATGCACACCCCGCCAGCACCTGAAAGCATATCAAACATATAAGGCTTGAGGCTCTTTTCACGCTCGGCGTCTAACCTCCCCTGTTGATGCTCGTGCTGTCATAACGCATGGCCGTCCTGTGGTTCATCTATGGCATAATTCATGCCTTTTCGATGGCCTTGCGGATGGCCTCGATCTGGGGCATATGGTAGCGGTCGTGCTTTGCGAAGTAGCTGGCCTGTTGCAACAGGGTTACCTGCCCGAATTCCTCGTGTTGAGCGGGGCGCAACCACCCCTGCAACGTCAGCTCGCGTAATTTGTCGAGCGTCTCCTGACGGGAGGTGCGAAACCGCTCCAGTATCTCACGGGTAGACAGAGAGCCTTCGCTACCGATAGCCCACGCGGCCACGCCCTTGAGGGGTGGGTTGTGCTCCCATAGGATTTTGTCCACCCGGCCAGCGAATATGTTCTGGGCCACCAGCAGATGCGATAGCACATCGTGTATTGACCACTCGCCGGGGCCGGGAGAGCGGGTCATCTGCTCTTCGGTGAGACCCCTGATGAGTTGTTCCAATTCGTTTGCAGTGGATGCAAGTGCGAGTAACGCTTGCTGAACGGTCAGCGGTTCCAGAAAGTAGTAAGGGATGAATTCGCGGAAAGTAAGTGCCCGCGCCCCACACGTCGCGCAACGCTCCGGTATCTGGCCGAGGAAGATGTGGCCGCACGTGCGGCATACATGCACCTGAGGTATTTCGGTCAGCGCGATGGTCCGGTCTTCAAGGGCGGCCTGTTTTCCGTGTTGCAAGGCGGTTATAAGTTCTGGCCCTACGCCCATGCGCTTAAGGTCATCTATCACCGCATCCATCTCTCGATCAAGCTGGTCTATGGGGATAGGCAAACCTTGAAGGTTGCTGGCGCGTGTCTCTTCTGAGAAGAGCACGGCCCACAGAAGTTTGGCGGCGTTGTAATAGCCGTGGGCTTCCAGCGCCCGCGCCACCCTTACCAGCCGGATCAGATGCCGGTAGTCATAGTCATTGGCTCTTTCGCGTCGGTCTTCTATATCTGGGTCCATGGCTTCCTCCCATCCCTCATCCCCGAAAGCCCCCGGCCTGTGCTGTGTCCGAAGTTGGGTTATACGCGAGGCTGCCAGCTCATGCCGGCCCTTACAGCCGTGGAGCGCATCTCCAATCATTCAGATTATAAATCAAATTGAGCGTTTCGGTTCCACCAATAATGGGGTTTTGACAGAAACAACATTGGTTATGTGCAATACTCATGACTGCTCGGCTCGTGCCAATTATCCGAGCAAAGGCGATAAATACCGGGGGTGTAGGGGCACTGCCCTGACGGGGATGCGAGGGTGTCCCCAGTTCCCCACCTCTCTCCCCATAATTTATAGCCTTGCTATGGAGAATTGGCATGAGACATTAGCAGTCGAACGGAAGGCTACAGGTTCACCGACAAACCGGTGCCTCCCTGAACAGGGCATCTACCCGGCGGCCCTTATCAATGCCCCATAGTTAGAAGCAACTGGTATGAAAAATGCTTATAGCATTTGTCGAATTCTGTGGAAAAGCCCCTTGTGCTCGTTATATCTTGACGCTATAATTATGGTAACTGCGTAAGCGGAATCTACTGCGGAGTGACAAAGTAGCCAGAGTAAGGCCACACTTGATGCCAAAGCACCATCCACCACCACCTGTAGCAGACGTTCCTGCCGGGAAGAAGCCGAAGAGGCCAAAACATAGCGGCCCGAGTTTACATGAGGCACCTGAGAAAATATCAGAGCTTCAGCCCACTCCTCGGCAGGATATAGACCCCCTGACTCACTCGCAAACAAGCAGCCCCCCGGAAAATCTCAACGCTGCGGCGCTTATCACCCCTCTCACCCAGTTTCCCGAACCCACCGGTTCCGCAGGTCCTACCAGAAGCACCACCCGCGCCGATCGTGTGGCTCGTGCCGGCCAGACAGGCGCTACCACTACTACTCATGCCGATGCAGATGCCGGTGCTGGGGTCGGTTCTCCGTCCGGTGACACGGGCAGGAGCATCATAGTCGAGGGGGTAGAGTTCCACCATGCGAGCGAAGCCGAATTCGCCCGTCTGCTCACCTACTATGGCATTGAGTGGCAGTACGAGCCGCACCAATTCGCCCTCCAGTGGCGCGAGGGCAGGCCCACGGAAATGTTCACACCCGACTTCTACCTTCCAGAATACGATCTGTACATCGAGTTGACGACCATGCGCCAGTCGCTGGTACGCCGTAAGAATCGTAAACTGCGCTTGCTGCGCGCACTGTATCCCGATATCAACATCAAGCTCCTCTATCGCCGTGACTATCAGCGCCTGCTGAATCGCTTCGGCATCCGGCACGGGGAGCCAGATGCGATAGAGGAGTGAGCAGGCGGTAAGTGCAAGGGCACATGACTGAAGTGTATACCCAACCCGATACCCGGCATGTAGTACACCCGCCGTCAGACCTTCCCGACGAAATCGAGGAGTTCATCTCAGAGGAGGAGTTACAGCTACGAGTCCACGAGCTGGCGTGGGAGATAGCCGAGGATTACCGGCGGCTGGGCGTGTCGCCCAAAGACCCGCTGCACCTGATCGGGGTACTCAAGGGTGTGGTGCCGTTCATGGCCGACCTGATGCGCGCCCTGCCCACCGATGTGCCGGTAACGGTGGATTTCATGGCTATCAGCCCCTATGGACCGCAGACCCGGCAGTCAGGTGGGGTGCGAGTGCTCAAGGATCTGGACGAGCCGATTACGGGTCGGCATGTGCTCCTCGTCGAAGACATCGTGGATACCGGGCTGACCCTAGCCTATGTGATGAAGTTGCTGCGGGGCAGACAACCGAATACCCTCCGTGTATGCACACTGCTGGACCGGGCAAGCGTGCGGTTGATTGACCTGCGATTATCCTACATAGGGTTTGACATACCGGACCAGTTCGTGGTGGGCTACGGCCTCGACTATAGAGAGCGCTATCGCAATCTCCCCTACATCGGCGTACTCAAGCGCATGCCCTCCTTGTAGCCGGGCGGGATAATGAGTGGGTCGAGGCCCCTAACGCCCCCACCTCATGTTGCCCGACACAATACATACCGCACATACCGTGCGACGTTATTGCGTATGGCGATGGCAGGCCACACCGCGCTCAGGCTCCGAGGCCTGCGCCCCGGCAAGGCTCTCACCCTTGCCACGGCGGCATTGGCTTTGCTGGCATGGACCGAGTTCACCCTGCGGATCGTCCTGCCGGTCATGCTGGAAGGTCCATGGCGGCGCCCAGCCGCATGGGTAGCCGCCCGCCTCGCCTTGGAAGGCCAAGCCGATCTTATCTACAGGGACCGCGCCGTGTTCGCAGCCGAGAGCGTCCGGCTGGGCGCCCTCCCCGACATCTTCGAGCCTAACGCCCCTACCACCCTCCTGTTCTACCTGCCGCTGGCCCCGCTTCCCATAGACTTGGCCCGCAACATATGGATTATTTTCAACTTGGTATGCTTATTGGCAGCCCTGTGGACGCTGCTGCGCGTCTTGAGGCTGCCTTTACCCGTCATGCTTGCCACCATTGCGGCGGTAGCCGCGTTCCAACCGGTGCGCAACAACACCCATCTGGGGCAGGTATACGGGCTGGCCTTGCTATTGGTGGTGGCCGGAAGCGTGCTGGCAGGCAGAGCCAGCCAGAGCAGCACACTCCCAACCGGTGCGGGTGCGAGCCGCTATAACAGCGTGGCTGCGGGGTGCGCTTTTGCGTTGCTGGCTATCGTGCGCCAGTTTTACGGGCTGATGCAGTTGCTCACGCCGCTCATCAAGAGGCAGTGGACGGTGCTTATCTCGACCGCCTGCCTGTATACAGTGGTTGCGGTGGTCACGCTGGGCTGGTTGGGGCCGGGTATATGGGTGGAATCGTTGCGCTCCGGCCTGACATGGCGCGGGCGGCCCGAAAGCGCGGTCACTGCTTACCAGTCGGTCAACGGTCTGCTCACGCACCTGTTCCGGTACCACCCTACGTGGAACCCCGGACCGGTCGCAGACCTGCCGTGGCTGCTAGATCCACTGTGGTGGGCGCTGACCCTTCTCATCGTTGCGGCAAGTAGCGTGGCGGTGTGGCGCTCTCAGGCCTCACGCGGTGAAGACGCAGGCGAAGGCAATAGCAAGAGTACCCCTGCCTCAGGGTTGTTGCCCTATGCACTGGCGACGCCGGTGGCATTGCTGGTGTCGCCGACCAGCGAGGAGTACCATTTCGCTCAAGCGCTGTTCCCTCTGGTGGTGGTGGGCACGGTGCTGTGGGAAAGGCAGGTTCACCGGGCGGGCCGGTCGGTGCGTCCGCGCACTACGTTGGCGAGCTGGCTTGTGCTGGCGCTTGCCCTGCTGCTCCTCGGCCTCCCACTGCGTTACTATAATGTGCCGGGCACCGAAGGGGTCTGGGCCTTCGCTTATTATCCGCGGCTGTATGGCACCCTGCTGTTGTGGGGCCTGATGCTGGCCCTGCTGTGGCGCTTGCCCCGCCTCCCCGATAAGGCGTGAGGGTGACGCACGCAAGGCCATGTGCCTTGAGCACTTGGGCACTTTGCGCGCAACACAAGGGAGGGGCTTGCCCTTCCTTGGCCTTGCCTTTGTGGAGTTGATAGGGGTTGGATCTAAGCCCCCTGTCCGGTGGGTACCCTGTAGGTGCGGGGTACATATGTCCCCGGCTCTTTACTTTTTTCCTACATATTGGTGTGGTAGAACCTGTCAGCGGGAAGTTCTTGCCCCATGCGTGGAGCTATGATATATTTTGGGGCGCCCATTTTACTTGAAAGGAGCAGAATGAGCAGGAAGAAACCTACCAGACTGCGTGGTCCGAGCAGGCCGGTAGACCCGCGCTATGCCCCCGGTAGGCCTGCCCGCAGGGGAACTGATACGTTTGGTATCGTGCTCATCGGGGTGAGCACGGCGGTTGTGCTGTTGTTGATCCTTTACGTCGCCGCTTTGCAAGGACAGCCCGGCACGGGAGGCGCAACCAACGTCACCAACCCGGGAGCGTCCGGTCCTCCGGCGGGCGGGGGTTCAGACCCCAGCGCAGGGCCAACACAGACGACCATAGCCTTTCTCACCCAAACCGCGGGCATAACCCGCACCCCGGTGCAGGAGGCGAAAGCCCTGTACGATGCGGGTGGTGCTAAGTTCATAGACGTGCGCCCCTCGGATCAGTACGCACAGCAGCACATCAAGGGTGCAATCAATATCCCCTATACGGACGTCGGGGCACGGCTGGCCGAAATACCCAGAACGGGCAAGGTAATACTTTATTGTCAATGACCGAACGACGAGGAGAGCGCCAGTGTGGCGCTCACGCTACAGAGGGCCGGTTACACCAACGTCAGCGTGCTCCAAGGTCCGTTCGCCCTCAACAACTGGGTGAGCGCGGGCGGACCGGTGGAACCGTAAACCCTGAGCCTAGTGCTACTTCATGGCACTTTGTGTGCAATAAAGGCGGGAGGGGCTCGGGGAGGCACAGCCTTCCCGGCCTTCCCACCTTCCCCAACATCTTGCATGAATATGCCCTAAATCGCCCGATATGAGGCATGCCTGCTTGGGGGCGCAGGCGCCCCACCCGCGCTCCGTTTCGTCAAACTAGCACCATCGGCTACAGCCTTTCTGGATTCTATTCTATTGGAAACACCCCTGCACCCGAGGTATACCCCTAGTCATGATCATCGATCTCATGGTGTGGCCGTCGGGCCGGGTGTTGGAATATGGGTGGGTATGGCCGTGTTCGTGGGCGTGGGCGTGGGCGACGCGCCGCTGGACGGGCGGGTGCCGGTGGGCATGGCCGTGGTGGTGCTTTGCGCGTTCGCCGTGGGCGTGCTCTGCATGGTGGCGGTGGTGGTAGGCTGGGCGGTGGTAGGTGTAGACACCACAGTGGCCGTTACTATCACAGTGCTGGTAGCCTCAACCGAAGGCGAGGGCACCACTGTCACCGTACCGGTCACTGAAGGGGTAGGCGTGACGTTGCCGGTATCCTCATCCCTCGCATCGTTCAAATATTGAGCCAATTGGCGGAACCGCTCGATCACTTGATTCACGCGCGGTTCAGCTTCGGCTACGCTCGTAGCCGTGCGCCTGATATCGTTCAACTCTCTGTCCATCTCGCGAATCAGCTCGTTCACGTCCCTTGGAACTTCCCTGATATCGTCCACAGGGATGGTGTATTGAAGGGCGCGCGCCACCGTTACGCAGCGGGTGCAGGCGATGTTTACGGCAATTGCGGCGTTCTGCGGGGCAACCCGGGGCGCACCTCGCTCGTACAGATTGATCTGCAAAGCCACAGCCATCGTCTGGCAATCGGTGCACGAGCTTTGCGCCCACGCCAGATTCCACGGTTCCACGTTGGGTGCCGGTATGCGGTTGAGTTGTATGTTGCCCCGAATCACGAATCGCCCGTCCTGACGGTTGAGCACCTTCACTATGTTCTTGCCACCCCCACCCCCCATGTTTTCGTTGTAGGTCACGGCGGATTCGGTCTCGAAGTTAGCCGCTTCGATGGTGGGGTCGGGCGTAAGCTGAGGTGGGGCAGTGGCAGTGACCGTAGTGGTGGTTGTGGCCGTGATGGTAGCGGTGGTTGTGGTCGTGATGGTAGCTGTAGTCGTAGTGGTGCCGGGGACTTCGGGCGTGGCCGTGGTGCTTTCCGACTGCACCTGCGTCTGACCGCACCCTACCACTATAAGCGCCAGCAGGACAGGCACCATGACGCAGGCAGCCAACTTGCGCAAATATGTGAGATACATGACGGTGTATAACTTCACGTCGCTTACTCCTTTTCGTCAGGGCGTGGGCGTGCCCGTGCTTACACTCTCCGGGGTAGACTGTTCATAGGGCGTGGCGGTAGCGGTAGTGGTTGGCGTAGCCGTGGCCGCCGGCGATGGGGTGGCGAGGGGGGTGACCAAGGTGGTGGCAGTGGGTTGTGCTGTAGACCCCGGTGCGGGTGCAGGCGTGCCGGTGGCCGGTGGAGATCCGGACCCCCTACCGACGGGCGTGGATGTGCTAGCAGGTGTCGCGCCGGATGGAGATGAATAAGTGGGGGAAGCTGCCGGCGTGGTACCTTCGCGCACCTCACTGGTGGGCACGGCGGGTGATGCGGTAGAGACAGCCCCAGCCGTAGCCATAGCCGTGCCCGTGACCGTGCCGAAAGGCCCGCCCGCCCCGGTGGTCATGGTCGCCAACGCGGTGGTGGTGCTACGAGCCGCCAACGTTAGCGTGGCCGTGGGCACCCCACTGCCGCCTATTGTGGGCGTGCCCCCAGTCGCCGTCATGGTGGCAGTGACCGTCGCGGTGCCCGTGAGCACGCCCGTGTTAGTCAGCGTGTCGGTGCGTGTGACGATCTGCCCGCTGATGATGTCGCCCAGCGCGAACCGCTCGTTCGGTCGGATCGGCTCGAAGTTTATCGTACCGTGGAGTGGCCCCGGTCCAAGGCCGATGAAAGGCAGTTGGGGTGCCCACAGCCACACCAACAGGGCCACAGCAGCCAAACTGCCGAACGCCCCGGCTATGCGCCGGGCGGGGGTGGGCTTGCTCCAGTTCCACACGGCCACCACCACCCGCTTGCCCAGATTGAACAGGGTGAACATCAGGGCGAACGCGGGTAGTGCCAACAGCACCATCTGCACGGCGATAGCCAGCAGGTTCAACACATCACCCCTGCCCAATGCGCCCGTGAGTTCGCCCGCGTGCTTCCAGAACGCGTCCCACACGGTCGCCAGTATCCGGGGCACTCCTTTTACCATCAGGAATAGCACGAACAACAACAGCGGGATAGTGACCAGTATGTATATCGCGAAAAACCACTTGGCCCATGTTTTCAATTCGGGCAGTTTGCGGCCTTCCGGGAATGGCACCCAGTCGGGCAACACCGATCGCAAGAAGGGCACCATCTGCGAGAAGAAATCGGGTATGCCCGTTATGTCGGCCAAGGTCCAGTAGCCGTCGAGGCGCACGAACGGCATCAGGTTATGGATGATCTCGAAGTTGATGAACAGGATGACCAACAGCAGGAACTCCCAGCCCGTGACCAACCATAACAGCGTCAAACCGATGGAGAATATCAGGTTGAAGTAAATGCCGCCCAGATCGGTGCGCACGCGCGACCACCGAGGCAGGCGGTAGTTATCGGTTACGTCGGTGTAGAAGGCCGGGTACACGATATAGATGCCGGCCCCCATGCCCCCCACCTTGCCCCCGCCATAGGTGAGGGCGGCCGCATGACCTATCTCGTGGTGTGCGGTGGCTATGATCACTATCGCCAGCACCGCCAGCAACAGGCCGGGCGTATAGAAGGCGTCGTGGAAACTCTTGCCTACACCGTGCATCAGGTACAGCCAGCCCTCTATCGCAAAAGCAACGAGCACCAGCAGTACCACCACCGGCGGCCAGAAGAATACAGTAAACGCTTTAGCCACCGGCTCGACGATAGCCGAAGGGACCATCGCCATCTTCATGTTCACGGCCAGCGGCGATATGGACCGGTCTTTGCCTCGCTCTGCCCCCCCTTCGACACTGCCATCGCTTTTGCACACGATGCCCATGGGTATGAGCTTGCCGACCAGCTGCCGCACGTTGTCCGCGCTGACCTTGCGACCTGTAGCCTCGGAGACCTTGCGGGCAATGTCCTCCAGAGTGTGTTGGCCGTTGCAGTGCTCGGCCACGTGATAGAGAAGTTTGGTGACCTGTATGTAACCACCACCTTCCCTTTCGATCAGCCATGGCGGATTCTTGAAGGCGCACTCCTGCATCTCGCCCACCGGCTTGATGCCCGGAGCGAGTTTTGGCCGCTCCGGCACTTCTATCTGGGGCTTCTGCTCGCCGGTCCGGGCCTGTGCTCCGGGTTTGGCGGCCGACTGTGCTTCGCCCGTGCCTTCGGCGGCAGGGGTGCGCCCATCGTGTTGAGGCGCCGAGCGAGCAGGTGTGCCTGTGTGTGCGCGGGCCGGGCCGCCCACCATGTCGAGGGTGTAGGCCGCCGGCTGGGTGTGCCTCATTGAGGGTTGGGCGATTCGTTCATCCTTATCTTGTGTGCCCTGTGTGCTGGGCGCGTCGAGTGTGCTTTGCTCATCTGATGAGCGCTCTGTGGGTGAAGACCGGGCTGTCTCGCTCATCGGGTCAAACTCCTGATTTGTCGTTATTCATCACTTCAAACCCCATTTTTGGGGGTTACGCTATGCCACAGGTGAGCAGAGGGTGGGGCGGCGCAAGCGTGGGTCAAACGAAAACGAGCCGGATAATTGCCTTATGCCCCCGGATGCGGGAGCGCCAAGCTTGCACGGCCTGCGGCCACACCCCTATACACCAAAATGGCGGGTCGCTACCGAGATCAGCCCGCCATTTAGCCTGTTGGGATGCAGAGGTCGGGCCTGATGTTGCGGAGACCCGACCTCTCTGCCGGAGAACCCTCTGGTTTAGTTCCCGGCTCCCTGTGCCTGATCGATAGCATCGGCGGCCTGATCCACGGTGGCGCTCTGTTCGGCGCCGATCTGGGATGCTGCCTTGGCCGCCACAGGTGGTGCCATCGCCGGTGCCGCAGGTACGGGCCACATCGCGCCGATAACCGACATCATCTCTCGACCGGGAAGCTCTATGGCCCCCTCGGCCTCCAGTTCCTCGGCAGTCAGGCCCTCGCCCTCTGAGTTGCCCGCCGTTTCATTGCTCATAGCACCCTCCAGATCAGGTCGCTCAGGTCACATCATGCCGCATGACCGGGCATCAGGTGCTCTGGTCAATGTCCACGTTCTGCTCGGCGTTGGCGTAGGCTACGGAGCCATCGGACAGCACGTTGGCGGCCACCGCCGCGTTCACCGGCGCGGCCAGATTGGCGTTGATTAGGGACATGGCTTCGCGGTCGGGAAGCTCGGCGGCCCCTTCCTGTTGAAGCTCTTCCTGAGTGAGTTCTTGGCGCTCTCTCGGATCTACTGCCATCTTGTTACCTCCTCTTTATTTTTCTTTATGGCCACCGTTTACTGGCCGCCTGCGGTCTGTGTAGTCGTGCTGCTGGACTGCAAGCTGTTGTCCTCCGAAGTGACCACAGGCTGGTCCGACTCGGGCAAGCTGCCCACAGAGGGCGTGCTTGACGTGGTGGAGTTTGCCGCATCGGTGGCCGTAGCTACCGGACCGGCGGACGGGTCCGAAGCCGTGGGCGTAGAGGACGTATCGGTAACAGCCGGGAACGAGTCCGCACCGTCCACGGGCACCGGAGACGATAGACCGCTGATGAGCGACATCGCCTCGCGGTTGGGAAGCTGGATAACCTCCTCGCCCCTCAGTTCTTCGGACGATAACTCCTTGCCCGCGCTTTCGCTGTGTTCCGGCATTCTCCCTACCTCCAAACCGTAGTGTGGTAGGAGCGGCTCGCCTAACAGCAGGCGAGCCGCTCGGCTTGGACAAGCAATACCTTATCTTACGTGCTCTGGTCGATATCAGCAGTTTGCTCGGCATTGGCATAGGCCACCGAGTCGTCCGACAGCACGTTGAGGGCAGCGGCCACGTTCACCGGAGCCGCAACATTGGCATCAATCAGGGACATGGCTTCGCGGTCGGGGAGCTCAGCGACCCCTTCCTGTTGAAGCTCTTCCTGAGTGAGTCCTTGATCCTTCGGGTCTTTGTCTGCCATCGTAGTTCAACCTCCTTTGCCCGCAGGCATCAGGCGTGGGCCACCCCGTGCAGACGGGGCCGTTCACTGCCCAACGCCCAACTATGTGCTCTGGTCAATGTCTACGTTCTGCTCGGCATTGGCATAGGCCACCGAGTCGTCCGACAGCACGTTGGCGGCCACCGCCGCGTTCACCGGCGCGGCCAGATTGGCGTTGATCAGGGACATGGCTTCGCGGTCGGGGAGCTCGGCGGCCCCTTCCTGCTGAAGCTCTTCCTGAGTGAGTTCTTGGTCCCTCGGGTCTTTGTCTGCCATCGTAGTTCAACCTCCTTAAGTCATGGGTTTTGCAATATGGTCTCGTCTAGCCGGGTCGGTTGTAGACCGCAGTAGCCAATCGGCCCACGGCGATCGGCTATCAGGTCTGATCGGCCGGGCCGATGTACTCGGGTGGGTCGGTCAGGGGCACAGGCTCTTTACCAGTATCGGTTGCAGTGGGTGGGTCGTTGAACACCGGCACTGGCTCGGGCCCATAGATAGGCAGGGGAGCTGCGCCCGAAATGGTTGACATTGCCTCGCGATTGGGCAGGCTGGTCACGTCTTCCTGCTCCAATTCCTCGGGGGTCAATTCCCTGTTGTCGTCTGCCGCCATGGTTACACCTCCTTTCGAATTAGGTTGCGCCCCTGTGCTCTTCTACCCGGTGCTTTCATGGGAGTGTGTTACAGATTTGTCGGTGTTCGCTTACCCGCACCGGCAACAGGGTAAGCAGGTTGCTCTAGCACCGCATGCTATTAGATCACGTGCCCTGATCTATGTAAGCGTCTTGAGCCGCGTCCGCGTAGGCTGTGGCGTTGTCGGACAGCACGTTGGCGGCCACCGCCGCGTTCACCGGCACCGCAATGTTAGCGTTGATCAGGGACATGGCTTCGCGGTCGGGAAGCTCGGCGGCCCCTTCCTGTTGGAGCTCTTCCTGAGTGAGTTCTTGGTCCTTCGGGTCTTTGTTTGCCATGATTCAACCTCCTTGGTCTGGGAATGTGGTTTTTATGGTCTCAGACTCCTCGTACGTCTCCCCGTCGTTTTGCCGAATGCGAACCCTTTGCTTTGAGGAGACGCCCTGCACGGAGCCGGGATCACCTACGTTGGCGGCCACTGCCTTGTTCACGCGTCCAGCAATGTTGACGCCACCCTCTTCGGATTCTCGGTCGTGGCCTGCATCGTCCATGGACTCTTCGATAGACCGTTCAACCTGTCGCCTGATCCTGTCGCCTAGATCGTCCATGACTTGTTCACCTCGCTTTACGGGAACTGTGTTGGTCGCCCCTGCCCTGCCTGACCGGCCGGCCAACGGGCGGTTCAACTTCATCGGTAATCGCGGATGGCAATTTTTATGCCAATTACCCGCCCTTGCCCTGATCTACCATGCGACCCGCGCCTTAAAAAAATGGGGCAACCGGTGGGCTGTTTCGAGCAGGGTGGTTCCCCCGGCTCTAACAGCTTGGTGCGCCCCAGTAATACTACAAAAATAGCTACTACAAGATGTTAAGCAAGATGAGTGCCAGACCACAATCCTATCCCGGCCTATCCCGGTTTGCCCCGGCGTGACTTTTCTGCTATGCTTCGTGGTGATGAGGATACGCTCGCTAACCATCGGGGCCGCGCTGCCCGCAGACGAAGAAGAACGGGCGCTGTTGATAGACCGCCTCGGCAACCTCGCGCAGGCAGGGCGGGCCGCACTCGAAGCAGGGGGTTTCACGGTACAGACCACGCGGCTCTCCACCCAGCCGATGGAAGAGTGGTTGGAGCCTTCCGAGGGCATAACCGGGCTTGTGGCCGAGCTTGGGCGGCACTGTGCCAGCGCAGGCATAGATTATTGCTCGCTGGGCACGATTCAGGCGGCGTTGCCGCTCGATGACGACCGGAACCGCAAGGTAAGCTCTCTCCAGAAGCTGGTGCCGGACATCTTGCTTGCCGCGGATAACGTGTTTGCCAGCATACAGGTAGGGGCACGCAGTGGCGAGAGCGGACTGGTCAATTTAGAAGCGGTACAGGCCTGCGCTGAGATCATAGGGCGCCTCGCCATAAGCACGGCCAACGGGTTCGGCAACCTGCGCTTTGCAGCCGCGGCCAACTGTCCACCGCACATCCCTTTCTTCCCCGCCTCTTACTATGTGCAGACCGCCGACAACAACGGCGGGCCTGAGTTCGGGCTGGCGCTGGAGGCCGCCGATCTGGCGGTGCGGGCCTTTGAAGGCGCGCGCTCGCACGACGAGGCTCGCGGCAACTTACTGGCCTTGCTGATAGAACAGGGGAGCAAGGCCGCCGAAATATGCGTCAGGCTAGGCACCGACTATGGGTATAGGTTCACCGGCCTCGATATATCTATGGCCCCCTACCCGGAACCGGAGCGCAGCATCGCTCGCGCGCTGGAGATGCTGGGCAGGTGCCCTCTTGGGGCACCCGGCTCGCTGGCGGCGGCGGCGTTTTTCACCGATGTGCTCAGGGAAGCGCGCAACCACTTGCCCACGGTGGGTTATTCCGGGCTGATGCTGCCGGTGCTGGAAGACCAGACGCTGGCCGACAGGGCCGCCCAAGGGCTGGTGGGCCTCGACACCCTGCTGCTCCTCTCGGCGGTGTGTGGGCTGGGGTTGGACACGCTGCCCCTGCCCGGCGATGTCACCACCCGCCAATTGGAGCACATCATATTCGACATGGCCGCGCTGGCCGTCAGGCTGGACAAGCCGCTCACGGCACGGCTGTTGCCTGTGCCGGGTAAACAGGCGGGGGAGGCTGCACAATGGCCCGATTTCCCATACTTCGCGCATGGGCGCATCATGCCGGTGCCGCCCCTGCCCACCGAGGGCGCGGGCTTGTTCACCGGTAAGTGGGTGCGGTTCTCCTGAGCGGGTCGTGCCAGAGGGGTGGAGGATTCGGCACAGGCATGTGGACCATTGAACCTTTTGTCAATTGTACGTGTTATCAATACCAGAAGGGGGCGGTCTGGCGCAGGGGTGACCGTGCCCTGCGAAGCCGGGCTGGCAAAAAACGCTGTGTTTGTTGCCGATTCGCTTAGCACAACCACCACCAAGACCCTGTACACTTACAACTTAGTTGACACCGGTGTATGTTTTTGCTAAACTGTCTGCAAACCCTTTACGTCCGGTCAAACTAGAGACATGCCGGCCCGACCCACTGCTCGCATCTTGGCACACGCAGGCACGGGTAGTCCTCCCGCCGTTATTACATTATATTGATATGTATGTAGTGCCATGCGCCGGTGGTCTCAATTTCGCTGAAGGCGAGGTGTCAGAATCGAAGCCGGGAGCTGAGTGGGTGAAGTGGGGTAGGAACGCCGTCCTACCCCATACCTCAATGGACGACGCGCAACCCACCAGCTGAGCATGGAAGCGCACAGCACATACTTATATGATTATTTGTAGCGGTTGGCCGGCTCGACAGGCACCGATTTCGGAGCGCCGGAGCCGTGGAGTCGGCAAAGGAGATAACAGGCCATGACCACATACCTCATCAGGCGCACCATCAGTGGTTTTATAGTGCTGGTGCTGGCATCGTTCCTCATATACAGCATACTTACGCTGGCACCGGGCGGCCCGCTCGACCAGATAAAGTTCGCCACCGCAGGTACGGGCCGGGTTATCCTGTCCGAGGAGGAGATAGAGAGGCTCAAGGCCGCATGGAAGCTCGACACGCCCTACCCGCTCAACTATTTCAAATGGCTCTTCTCCACAGACGAGCGAGACCTCACCACCCTGCGGGGGTACGAGATAGTGCCCAGAGGCATTGACGTGCAGATCGGCGATTTCAGGCTTCGGGGCACCGGCGTGCTCACAGGCGACCTCGGAGACTCCCTCGTGGTACAGCGGGGCATGGGCGTGGTAGAGGTCATGGGTGCGCGCCTCGGCAACACCCTGATACTGATGTCTTCATCGCTGTTGCTCGCCCTGCTCATCGCTTTCCCCATCGGCATAATCTCGGCGATAAGGCAGTATTCCAAGCTGGACTACGCTGTCACTACTTTCTCTTTCTTCGGCCTGTCTATGCCCACATTCTGGCTGGGCCTTATGCTCATCATCTTTCTGGCGGTGCTGCCCAGACAGTGGCGCGAGATGAACGGCTGGACTTGGCTCCCCTATTTACCGACGGGGGGCATCACCGACGTAGGCAGGGAAAATGACATCATCAACCGCATCTACCACTTAGTATTGCCGGTGACGGTGTTGGCATTCGTCAACATCGCGGGCTGGTCGAGGTATATCCGCTCATCCATGCTCGAAGTGTTGAGGCAGGACTACGTGCGCACTGCGTGGGCCAAGGGCTTGTCAATGCGGGCGGTGATACTCAAGCATGCCTTGCGCAACGCGCTGATCCCGCTGATCACCATTCTGGCGCTGGCACTACCGGGCCTCGTGTCCGGAGCCATCATTACCGAGACGGTGTTCGCGTATGCGGGCATGGGTCAGCTGTACTTCGAAGCAGTGTCGCGAGCCGATACCCCACTGGCGATGGGCTTCCTGATGATAACCACATCACTGGTGATCTTGGCCAACATGCTGGCCGATATTATGTACGCGGTTGTGGACCCGCGCATTCGCTATAGTTAGCGAACCCACGGAGTGAACCCTGAATTGCTCAGTGCAGGAGAATTGCCATGGCAGTGATAGCGCAACAGGTAGCAGAAAGAGAGCAACTGGCCCCGGCTGAAGCCAGCCAGTTAGCGCAGACATGGCGGCGCTTCCGCAAACACCGACTGGGCGTGGCCGGCTTGGTCACGCTGATATTGCTGATACTCAGTTGTATTTTCATACCGATATTGTCGCCCTACCCGCACGACGTACCCCTGACCGATTTCTTCCGGCCCGCCTCAGCGGAGCACTGGCTGGGCACCGATAACGTGGGGAGGGACGTGTTCACGCGGCTGTTCGTGGCGGGGCGCATATCGCTGAGCGTGGGCATACTCACCACCTTATTTATAGTGATAATCGGTGCCGCCGTGGGGGCGGTGTCGGGCTTTTACGGCGGCGTGGTGGATATGCTGCTCATGCGCTTCGTAGACCTCATGCTGTCCATCCCCGAACTGCCCATCCTGCTGATCCTGTCCAAGATGTTTGCCGAATCGGGCATAATGGAGCAGGCGTTCGGGCGCGATCTGGGCACGGTAGCTACCATCATTCTGGTGCTCACGGTGTTCGGCTGGATGGGCATCTCCCGTCTGGTGAGAGGCTCGGTGCTGTCGCTGCGTGCATTAGACTTCATAGAGGCCACGCGCGCGTTGGGTGCCAGCCCGCGCCGCATCATCCTGCGCCACCTGATGCCCAACTCCATGGCCCCCCTGTTGGTAGCGGCCACCCTCGCGGTGGGTAACGTGATCATCGTCGAATCGGCCCTGTCGTTCCTCGGTCTGGGCATTCAGCCACCTACCCCCTCGTGGGGCAACATGCTGAGCACCGCCCGCGAAGAGGCGGCGTGGTTTATCACTAGCCTCAACCCCACTGAGGAGATACGGGGCTATCTGGTGATCTTCCCGGGCCTGATGATACTGCTGACCGTGCTGTCCATCAACTTCATCGGTGACGCTTTGCGCGATGCCCTCGACCCACGCCTGAAGACCTGATCCTCTCAAGCCCTATGAGCATGAAGCTGTGAAGTTATGTGATCGCTGATCGCTCTGGCATCGCTCAACTGCACAACCGCTTGAGCAATTGTTTGAAAGGAGCAGTACTCTGGACACCCAGACCACAACCCGAACGAACGGAAACACCCGGCAGGCACCTTCCGGGATCGGTCGCCGCAGAGGCGACGGCACCAACCCGCTGGAGCGGGATTACCCGGAGTTCATGAAGGACCCGGACGAACTGTTGCGCGTGGAGAACCTCAAGACCTACTTCTTCACCGACGACGGGGTGGTGCGGGCCGTGGACGGCGTGAGCCTGCGCCTCAAGCGGGGCGAGACCCTCGGGCTAGTGGGCGAGTCGGGCTGCGGCAAAAGCGTGACCTCCCTCAGCATCATGCGCCTCATAGCCCCTCCCGGCCGCATCGTCGAAGGGGAGATACGCCTGCGCGGGTTGGACATCACCAAACTGAGTGAAGAGGAGATGCGCCATATCCGGGGCAACCGCATCTCCATGATATTCCAGCAACCCACCTCTTGCCTCAACCCAGTGTTCCGAGTGGGCGACCAAATAGCCGAGGCGCTAATGGTACACCGAAATATGAGCAAACAGCAGGCGCGCCAACGGGCCATCGAGTTGCTCACGCTGGTGGGCATCCCCTCGGCCAAAACCCGGGTGGACGCTTACCCGCACGAGATGTCCGGCGGGATGTGCCAGCGCGTGATGATAGCCATGGCCTTGTCGTGCGAGCCTGAACTGCTCATCGCGGACGAGCCTACCACCGCCCTCGATGTGACCATTCAGGCCCAAATCTTGGAGCTAATGAAGGACCTGAGGGATCGCTTCCACACCGGCATTATCCTCATCACCCACGACCTTGGCATCGTGGCCGAGATGGCCGACAACGTATCTGTGATGTACGCGGGCCAGATAGTAGAGGAAGCCCCGGTCGAAGAGTTGTTCGCCGAACCCAAGCACCCGTACACGCAGGGCCTGTTGGCCTCCATACCGGTGCTGGGCGAGGTGAGAGAGAGGCTGGCGGTCATACCGGGGTCGGTGCCCTCGCTGCGCAACCTGCCGCCCGGCTGCCGGTTCGCGGGACGCTGTCCTTATGTGATGGATATCTGCCGCACCGACATGCCCGACCTGTTCAGGGTCTCCGAGACCCGCACGGTGCGGTGTTGGCTCTACGTGGATCAGGCCAAAGGCGTGGACACACACGGCAGCCTGCCTGCAACCGCTACGGGCACAGGTGCAGGTACGGGTGCAGGTGGGGTGGCAACCCAGACCTAATGAGGGATTCAGGGGCAGAACTGCGCCTGCTCTCGCCGGGCGGGTTGCATTATTCAGACCGAGGACCGAGAGAGGCCCAAACCTAGGAAGCGAGGAGAAATCGCTTATGAGCGATGACCAGAGGACACAATCGTTACATTCGCCGGCCGATGCAGGCTCGCCCACACCCACCCAACCCGGCGCCGACGGGTCGGTGATGGCTTCTACGGCGGCGCCCGTGGCAACCCCGGCCAACGACCTTACATCTGCCCCCACCCCCGCACCGGCCAATGGCCCGGCCCCGGCCACTGTACAGGCCCCCCGGCGGGAGGGTGTGCAGGGCACCGAGTCTGATATACTGCTCGAGGTCAAGCACCTCGTCAAGTACTTCCCGGTGCGTGGTGGGCTGTTGCAACGCACAGTGGGTTGGGTCAAGGCCGTGGACGATGTGAGCTTTTTCATACGGCGCGGCGAGACCCTCGGACTGGTGGGCGAGTCGGGCTGCGGTAAGACCACCGTAGGGCGCACCATTTTGCGGCTCATCCCGGCCACCAGCGGCGAGGTGTGGTTCGAAGGCCGCAACATCCTCGACCTGAACGACCACGAAATCAGGCGATTGCGCCGGGAAATGCAGATTATCTTTCAGGACCCATTCTCCTCGCTTGACCCGCGCATACCGATCGGCGAAAGCATCGCCGAAGGGTTGGTGATACACGGCGTGCCCAGAGCAGAGCGCCAGAAAAGAGTGCGCGACGTGCTGGAGCGCGTGGGTCTGCTGCCCGAACACGCCCGACGCTTCCCACATGAGTTCTCGGGGGGCCAGCGCCAGCGCATAGGCATTGCCCGCGCCCTTGCCTTCCGCCCCAAGTTTATCGTGTGCGACGAGCCGGTATCCGCGCTGGACGTGTCCATCCAGTCGCAGGTGCTCAACATTTTGAAAGACCTGCAAGAAGAGTTCGGCCTAACCTATCTGTTCATAGCGCACAACCTAAGCGTGGTGGAGCACATCTCCAACCGGGTGGGGGTGATGTATCTGGGCAAGATGGTGGAGCTGGCCGACCGTATGGTGTTGTTCGAGAACCCGCAGCACCCGTACACGCATGCCCTGCTGTCGGCCATACCCATCCCCGACCCCAGAGTCAAGCGCGAGCGCATCATCCTCAAGGGCGACGTGCCCTCGCCGATCAACCCCCCGACGGGTTGTCGGTTCCACACGCGATGCTGGCTGGCTCAGGAAATTTGCAAGCAAAAGGTGCCTGAGTGGCGCAATGTGGCCCCACCCGGTCAGGTGGAGCACTACGTGGCCTGCCACTTCGCCCCGTTCACTAAGATGCCCTTGCCCGGCGAAAGCCAATCCATCTTGGGCAAAGACGAGACGATTGTGGTGCACCACTGATCCCTTTTTCCCTTTGGCTTTGGCATTCTGCTCTAGGAGCTTTAGGCTGCTGTGCTGTAATGCTCTTGACGCCGCTCCATGGCACACGGCATATGCCGCGCAACAAACGACAACGACAAAGTGGGAATGGGTGAGGGCGAGGCCTCCCCGGCTCTGCGTTGGTAATCTCGTGATCCTTTGACCCAGCAGGAGGCACTTTATGGCGGAAGTGGTCAGCCGCACCGGCGGTGAGCGCACCAAACTGGACTGGAAATCATGGGAAGAGTTCCCACCGCCCAGACTGCCCATTGGCATACCGGTGGTGTCGCTGGTGTTCATCCTGATAGCCGCGGGGCTACTATACTTTGCCGCAAGCGGCATCCCCAAGATTCTGACCGACGGCAAGATATCGGCCGTGGATCTGGCGCTGTATTTGCTGCCGTTCGCCCTACCGGTGGCGGTGTTCATCTATCTGCTGAGGCCCGAAATAGCCGCCAGATTCGGCCCCTACACGGCTACGGGCGTGAAGAGGCCGGAGAGGCCGATGGGTGTGACGCTGGTGGCGGTCCTGCACTTCATATACGCGGCGCTGGCGGTAATGGGGCTGGTGTATTACTTCAATCTGGTCACAGCCGCCGAGAGGCGGGGCGAGAAGTTGGGAGAGATACCGACTAATTTCTTCGGTTGTCTGTCGGTGCTCACGGTGGTGACCACCATAGTGCTGGTGCTGTTGATGATTTCGGTTGGGCGAGGCATCCTGCAACTGAGGACTTCCGGGCGGGGTTGGGCTTTGACCATAGCCGCCATAATGTTCCTCGCGGGGCCTGTCATGGTGCTGTCGGCGGTCTCCGGCACGCAAGCTGACATATGGGTGGCGGTGGGCATTGTGGGCAGTGTGGCGCTGGCGGTGGGCAGTTTAGCCGTGAGCTATGGCCTGTGGAAGCTACGCAACTGGGCACGCCTGCTCGCGGTCACTTACTTTGCGGTGGCGGCCCTCGTGTTCGCTTTGCAGTTGTTCGCCCTTCAGGCGTTGCTTCAGGCGCTGCTTGCCGTGGTAGTCGGTATCTTCGGTGTGGTGATCTTCACCTCCAGAGCGAAGTGGAACGGCCAACTCCGGATGGTGTTGGCCGCGCTCTCGGTGATCGTAGCTTTGGCCATACCTATGTTGTTCTTCGCGGGGGAGTGGGGCCGGCTGATACCGGTGTACACCTTCATGCTGTTGGTATTTATGATAGTGTATCTGGTATGGCCGAACGTGGTGGAGGAATTCGACAAAGCTGAAGCATGGTAGGCCCGAGCCTTGACCGACAGTTGGCAGGCTAAACTGGGCCGAGTCATGGGCTATCACCGGCCACGGGCAGACGGCGTATGACCGGCCGGCCTACCCCAAGCACCCACCTGTAGACCTGCACGGTCTGCTCGGCACAGCGCGCCCATGTGTATAGTGCGGCGCGTTTTTTGCCCGCCTCGACCAGTCTGGCCCGCAGTGCAGGGTCGGTCAGCACTGCTTCAACGGCGTGGCCGAAATCCAGATGGTTGTGCGGAGGCACGAGCAGGGCCGCATCGCCTAGCACCTCGGGCAGACAACTGGCGTTGGAGGCCACCACCGGCGTGCCCACTGCCATGGCTTCCAGTGGCGGCAGGCCGAAACCTTCGTAGAATGACGGGTAGACCAGCAAGTCCACCGCCGCGTATAGCGCGGGCATCTTATCGGCAGGCAACCGACCCAGCCATCTTACCCTGTGTACCAGCCCGTGCGCCTCTGCCCATCGCGAATAACGTGGGAACTCGTGCGCCCATGCCCCCGCGATGACAAGCACCGCCTTTGACAGGGCGCTTTCCGGTGGCGCGTAGGCCAACGCCCGCAGAACCACGTCCAAATTCTTGCGCGACAGCGGCGCACCGCTGAACAGCAGCAGGGGCGTGCCCCCGCCTTCGGAGGTCGGCTCAGGCAGGTTGTATTCGGTGAGCAGGGCGTCTACGGCATTGCCCGGTTGGGGAACATAAGCAGGGTCGGGTGCGAAATGAGTGACAAAGGTGCGGTCGGGCGGGGCACCGTAGTACCCGATGACGTCCCTGCGCGAATGCTCCGAAGGCACTATGACCGCAGCGGCCCGCCGAACAGCACGAGGGAGCAGGTAGCGATCGTACAGCCGCCACTCTGCGGGATAGTCATGAGGATAGCGGCGGGCCGCCGCGTCATGGACGTTGAGCACCACCGGCACGGGCATGACCGGCGGAGCCACGAACGCCGGGCAGTGCAGCAAGTGTGCGCCACGTCGGACCACCTCTCGCCGTGCCCCGGCCACTAGCCACTTGAGAGTGGCCGGCAGGCCCCTGCCCTGCGCACGCACCTCGCACAGCTCGAGGTGTGGTTTGTGCCGCAGTGCGGCCAGCAACGACCGAGCGTACACCCCAGAACCACCGGCATCGCGGTCGGGGAAGGTCATGTCCAAGGCAACGCACAGCCTATGGTGACCACTGCCCAAGCCCTCAGGCTCTCCTTCACGCCAGTCGCAGGTGTCAAACTCGCATGACATATTACTGCCGGCCGGGCGTGCGTGCGTTTCCTCGCGGTGTTCGTCGCCCCGCCGGGCGGAAAGCGGCCTGCCCGTCATGGTTGCGACGGGGACAGGGCGTGAAGCCGAACCATTTAGTGCATGAGGTGACAGTTCGGCCCGGTTCCGCTCACACAGGGCCAAATTGAAGCCTGCACACCACCACAAGAGGAAGGTCACTGAAAAGTTGCCCCACACGTTGCTGGTGATCATGATAGGTATCAGCGCAAACCCGCCCACCGGCGCCACCAACGCAAACGCCGACAGCAGAGGGTCGCCTCTCACCCTCCAGAAGGCCCGCAGACCATACCACAAAGCAAAAGCATACATGGCAATGTAAAGTAGCACTCCAATCACACCCAATTCACCCGCCGTGGCAAGCAGCGCGCTTTCGCCGGGACCTTCAGCAGTACCATATCGGGGCACTGCGCTGCCCAGACCTGTGCCCAAGGGGTGCCTCTGCACATATTCAATGCCGTGCTTGAGCGCTGCAAGGTGCCCGCTGGCGGAGGGGTCCTCCGCCGATATAGTGCGCTCCACAAGCTCACCGCTCTCGGTAGGATTTGGCAGGTTATGGCCGGTAGGCTGATGGACATCGCTGGCACCAGAAATCGCACGGGCAAGCTGCAACACCAGAGCATACCCTGCCGGAGGGCGCACATCCTTGAGGTCGAAGGTTACCAGAGGGCCGAAGTTGACGTACTCAAACAACATGAAGCCTACGGCCAGTGTGACCACGCACGCGATGGCAAGCACCCGCAAGCTCCGGAACAACAAGAACAGCAGAGCAAGCTCGGCTACCATGCTCACCAAAGCTCCACGGGTCATGCTGAACAGGATGCTCACAACGACAAGCACCAGAGCCGTCCACCGAAACCAACGAGACAGGTGCGCCTCACCACGCTTGGTTGATACCAGAGCCACCACTACAGGCACAAGGAGCAGACCGGTGTATGCAATGCCCAGCGGACTGATATATGTGGACACCATGCGGCGCAGGCCCAGACCGCCGGCAGTGGACTGGAAGAAGTTTTCGGGCAGGCCCTGCGGTCCTTTATAGGCAAAGCCCAGCCAAGATGTGAACTGCTTTACCCCCCAGTCAAGCCACGTAGATGTAGGCACGAACCATAATTCCCACAGCCCAAATAGGCCAACCACCACAGCCGCACCAAGGATCGCCCGTGCCACCCATATGAGGTCCGACCGCCGGACAGGCCAGAACACCCGCCCAAAAGCGTACAGCAAGGGCAGGAGGATCAGCATACGGAAGCCTACCAGCCGTTGCGCCCAAGTGGTGTCGCTGCCCATCGCAGAGTCGGGCACAAACATATAGGCGATCACCAGCAGAGCGAACAGGCTGGCCACAACGTCGGGGAGCAACAGGCGCGGCATCCTGCCCGACCGTATGGTAGCCCATGCCTTCTTGGCGACAATTATGGCCAGCAGGACCAGCACCGCTTCTTTCCAGAACTGCACCCCACGAACCATCAGGGACGGTGTGTCTAGGGACAGCATAGCCATAAGTAGCAGATTATGGAAGGCCATGCCGGCCACCAGAATACCCAAGGCTCGAAACGGGGCCTGCCACGTGACAACCAATGCCCATATGATGAGCACTATAAGCAACGACGCTAGTACAGCTCCGAATATGCTCACGATGCGGGTCTCCTTCTCGGGCCGAAGCGGCGTAGCAGATAATCTCGATAGGCTTCGAGCTTGACATGAGCCTGTGGGTCGTCCGGCGGGGGTCTGACCTGCCACGCAAGCAATCGCCACAGCACCTTGGTCATAGCTATCAGCTTAGAGTCCCACGTGCCCCACTTCTCTATGAAGCGCAGCCGGTTGCGCTCCCAGTAGTACACGTTAGACATGGGCACGGACATGGTTGAGGTAGAAGCGTTCACTTTATGCCAGATCACCGAGCCGGGCACGAATAGCAATTTGTAACCGGCCCGCCTGAACCGAAAACACCAGTCAACATCTTCCCAGTAGAGAAAATAGGCTGGGTCCATCAGGCCAACCCGTTCCACGGCGGAGCGCCGCGCCATGATGGCAGTGCCGGGTAGCCAGTGGGTTTGCCGTGGTGGTGTGCCCTCGGCAAACTGCACCCTTCGACCGATGGCATCGTGCACGGCCAGCACCCTGCCTCCCATGCGGACGGTCCCCCCGCCGAACCACACACGCTCAGGGTCCGAAGCGAAATAGATGAGCGGTCCCGCCGCCCCGGCACTTGGGTCGGCCTCAAGGGCATCTACCAGACGGGCAACCGCCTCGCGGTGCAGGGTGACGTCGTTGTTGAGCAGCAGCAGATAGTCGGTACCCAGCCGCAGGGCACGGCGCATGCCGACGTTACAGCCACCCGCGAAGCCCAGATTGCGCTTGCTTGCCAGCAAGTGCACCTGTGGATAGTGTGTTTTGATGCGGGTCAGTGCCTCGGCCTGATCGCGCGAGCCGTTGTCTATGACGATGGTAAGCAGGCGTGGATAGCTCTGCTCGCGCAGAGATGCCAGAGTGTCCAGCGTGAGATCAACCCGGTTCCAGTTGAGGATAACGGTGCACACCAGAGGAGCTACAGGGCCGAGCACGGTGTCACGCCCGGCAGGCCGATCTATCGAATAGACTCTGGGGTTGGTAAGTGCCATACCATGAGTATCCTGTTGGCACGGGATTGGCACGCGATCCGCCTCTACTGCGCGCGCCCCACGCACTATAAGCACCGCATTTATCATGCCATTACGTCCACCGGGGGTCCCCGTCATCGAAAAAACTGCGGCAGCGCACCAAACGAAGCAGTATCTTCAGCCGTGCCAGAGACGGTCTGTTGTACACCGGAGAAGGCCTTTTGCCCATGAGAGGCTTAACCCAGCTGGCTATGAGCGCCACGGTGTAATGGAGCACCAGTGCTGCCCGAACAACTACATATTCCCATGCAGGGTGGTGCTTGTTGAAGTAGCGCATCATGCTGATCGCGTGCTCTATCTCGAGCAAAGCCCCCGCCCGGCGAATGCCGCCCCTGTTGGGCACATGGCGGATCAATGCATATGGAGTGTAGTAAATTCCGTAACCCGAATCCCAGATGCGCCTGCACAGGTCAACGTCATTGAAAAACAGGGGAAAGCGCTCGTCCATCAGTTGGTTGCCCACCACCGAGCGGCGCACCATAAGACAGGCGCCGGGTGGTTGCGGCACGGTACGCACGGCGGTGAAGTCTTCATCCAGCATGAAGTAACGGCGCATTGCCCGCCCGGCAGCCCGCGGGAACAGCCTCCGCAAAAACGTGTAGCATAACAGCATGTGGCGCAGGTCTGGAAAAGCGCGCATATAACTCTGCTCCCGTCCCTCCTCATCCACCAGCTTGCCTGTTACCGCGCCCGCGTCGGGGTGAGACTCGGCTACGGCAATCAGGGCCGAGAGCGCCCCCGGTGTGAGCTCAGCGTCGGGGTTGAGCAACAGCACCCAGTCGCCGACGCTTTGCTCAAATGCCTGATTATTAGCACGAGCATAGCCCAGATTGTGGTCGTTTCGGATGAGAGTTACCCATGGGTACCGGGCATGCACAGCCTCGACACTGCCATCCTCTGAGGCGTTGTCCACTACTATAACCTGTACTCCCTGCAAACCCGTCTCCGGAATCTGTGCATCTCTGGCTCGTCGGCTGTGCACAGCAGGTGCTGCGACCGGCTCGTTGCGCACCGACTCCAGACATTGCAGCAGCCTGTCTCCGGCGTTCCAGTTGACGATGAGGATGGATATAGAGGCAGAGGGCCGAGCGCGAGGTGCGCCCTCAGGCTCAGCCCCTGCCGCCCGAAACCCTCTTTCCTGCTCGGCAGGCTCTGGTTGCGCCCGTTGTGTCCGCAACGTGCTCATATCTTCTCGCCCACCACCCTCATCAGCGACCCGGAGGGTACGCCCAGCACGTCCCCCAAGCGGCACAGCACCCTGAGGGCCCCGGCCCGCAAAGTACGTGCCACAAGCCGGATCGTTGGTGTATTCTCAGGGCCGCGCTCGTACGCCTCAGGTGGCAAGGTGCTCAAATACAAGACGCGAAAGCCCGCTGCCTTGAACAACTTCCGTATAGTGGCGGGTTCGAACTGGAAAGCGTGCTCGCGCAGATACAGTTGAGGCCATCTTGCGCCATGCCGCCTGCTGCCGAACGATCCATAATTGGGCACCTCGCAGAACACCCTGCCCCCATCGCTTAGCCAGCCGTGGCACAGGCGCAGCACCCGCACAGGATCGTGCATATGCTCCAAGCTGTGCCACATGCATACTGTGCCGATACTGCCGGGGGCGAGTTGCACGCTGGTGACATCGGCATTGGAGACGGGGAGGTGGAGCACTTCTGTGGCATACAAGGCCATCGAACTCGATACTTCTATGCCCGATGCCTCCACTCCCCGATGCCTGAGTTCGTCCAGAAAGAACCCAGCAGCGGAGCCTATCTCCAGAACCGGCTCGGTGAACCCTACATCTTTCATGTAGGCGATTCGCAGCCGCGCCTCGTGTCTCCACTGGTGCTCATTAGCTATGTAATCGTCGTATACGCGCCCCGTGAAGTAGTCATCCTGATAACGCTGTTCGGCAGTTTGAGTTGCATAATCGGGGTTTCTGACCAGATCGCATTGCGCGCAGCGCACAAGCCGGCCCTCATGTGTGCCCAAGACCTGCATGCCAGCAGCAGAGCCGCACAGAGGGCAGATCTCGCCTCGCGGGGTGGGGGCGACGGGCTGGGAAACGTTGTCGCGGGTAGGTCTCATGCTGAAACCCTCTACAGGCTGGAACAGAATCCGCCAGAGTCGTCTGGTGGCAAAACTGTATGGTTCAGGACGAAACGCCAAACAGGTAGCGCACGGGGCGCCAGTTGAGCAGTCTGGCCAATGGGCCGGGCAAGACATGCCGGGCGAGATGCCAGTCGTATGAGGTGAAGAACCTCGTAGCCCGCAACAGGAGGGCCAGCACACAAATGTACACCACACCTAAGAAGGCCAAGGCCCCCAAGCCCACAGCTCGATCGGCCAGCAGAACATCGGGCAGCGCCTCGGACAGTGCCCATATACCGGCCCCTGCGCCTACCACGGCCACCACCAGTCGCCACAGCCATCGGCCCATCGCAGGCCACCACGAGAGGTCGCGCAATCTATGGAACAACCACAAGAAGTAGATCGAAGACACAACCGAACCTATAACCGTGCCCAATATCACGCCCATCAGGCCATATACGGGCGCGAGCATGAGGGTGGCCGATATATTCAGCACGACCGACAGAATTGTGTAATATGCTTCGTATCGGGGTTGACCCACCGCACGCAGGACTGTGGTGCCCGCACCCGTGAGCATGTTAACCGCATATGAAAAAACAAGCATGGCTACGACGACATGCACGTAGGGTAGGTCTGCTCCCATCCACACTTTTACTACAGGTTCTGTTGCGCCCACTACAAACCCCGACAGCGACAGGTTTGCCAGCGCCAAACTGCGGCTAATACGGATATAGGCCTCGTTTATTTTGCCCACTTCGCCTGCCGCCTGTAGGGCTGATACGGCAGGTAACACCGCCCCCAGAAAAGTGGACGGCAACGACCGGGTAAGCAGGGCTAGTTTGTTACCTACTTCATAGTAGGTGACACTGCTTACATTTACGAAGCCGCCGATCAAGAAGCGATCGGTCTCCATGTTGATTACGCTGGAAACGTTATTGACCTGCATCCACCCACCGAACACGAACAACCGCCGGATTGTCTCGCCCTCCAACCGGAGCGGGTTGGTGAATAATGGCCCAAAGGTGCGTCGTGCAAATATGTAAGACGCAAGGGTGATAAAAGCCAATTGCAGCCAGCCCGCTGCCACCACCCCGTAGATGCCGTAACCGAGCTGCACCAGCGTGACGACCCCTGTCACGTACACAACAAGGCCGGCTAGCATGATGAGCGATGTGGTGCGCATCTGCTCTAATCCATTGAGCAGAGCGGTGAACACACCAAGCGCGTTTGACAGGAAAAACAGCGCCAGCACCAACACTAATACGTTGACTGCGGTTACGCTCAAGCTCGGAGACAACTCGAACCAACCGATTATGAGTGGTGCGGCAAAGTAGGCGAGGGGCACCAAGAGTAGCGCCAGCAGCGCATAGAAAAACAGACCGAATACCAGAATCTGCTGTACCCGCTGCTTTTCTCCTCGCGCTGCATATTCGGCAATGTACTTGACAAAGGTGGTGCCTATGCCCAAGTCGAGCAAGCCAAAGTACCAGACGATAGAGCCAAGCACCGCCCACAACCCATAGACCTCAAAACCTAAGCGGTACACCAAATATGGCGTAAGGATGAGCGCCACCAGCATGGTGCCGAGCCGCGAGAGGACCAAAAACACAGTATTATGGGCTACTCTTGCACTTCGACTCATATATCAGGACGGGGGCGCGGTGTGCCCCCCAATTCGTAGCCTTGCCGGGGGTGCAGGGGCTCCCCTGTCGGGGTGTCCCCCAGTCCCCCACTTTTCCTCTACCCACAATCCATAGTCTTTCCATGAATAATTGGTATTGGCTCTAGACGGAGTGCGGGCGGGCGGGCCGCCCGCGCCCCGTAAACTGGCACCATTGATTATTGACTCTGGTTTTATCGAGTGTGAGCGGGCGCAACGCCTACCTCTATGGCAAGGCCGGTGTTTGTGTTGCGGTCGAAAGTCCTGCAATGCTTTAAAGCTGCTCAGTGTTCCCTGCGGCCCTTTGGACCTGTGTGGTTCAACACCCACGCTGCTTGACCTGCGCTTTACGCGCTTTTCAGCGCTGTTTCATTATAACAGAGCAGGTACGAGTCATTCCGGGGTACGGCTTCTGCTCATGCCCAGCACCACGTCGTATACATCGCGTGTCAGGCGGGCGGTGCGCTCCCACGAGAAACGAGCGGCGCGGGCCAGACCACGCCTGCTGTACTCTTGTCGCACCTCTTCGTCGTGCAACAGCCTGTACAGCGCCGCGGCAATCCCGGCCACCGATGTGGGTTCGACCAGCAGGCCGGCATCTCCTACCACTTCAGGCAGGCTGGACGCATTGGATGCCACTACGGGCGTGCCGCAGGCCATGGCCTCTAGGGGGGGCAAGCCGAAGCCCTCGTACAGCGAAGGATAGCAGAAAGCCAGTGCGCCAGTGTACAGGGCGGGCAGGTCTTGGTCGGGTACGTAGCCGGTGAACAGCACCCGCTGCTGAAGGCCCAACTGTCTGACCACCGTCTCCACTTCCGAGCCGCGCCACGCACTACGGCCTACGATCACCAGCTTCACATCTCTCGTTTCCGCCGTCTGCTCGACAACCGCCGCGAACGCTCGCACCAGCCGGGGCAGGTTCTTGCGGGGCTGCACGTTGCCCACTGCCAGAAAGTAGCGCTCCGGCAGGCCGTATTTGCGGCGTATGCGCCCCACCTCTTCTTCAGACTGCGGACTGTATTGCGGAGCGGCGGCCAAGGGTGTCACCACTATGCGTTCGGGCGGCACCCGATAGAAGCGGATCACGTCTTGCCGCGTGCGTTCCGATATGACTATCACACGCGCCGCATGCCGCACGCTCGGTCCTACCAGCAGGCCCAGCACCAGCCGCACCCTAGGCGAGAAGTATTGTGGGAAGATACGGTACGAGATGTCGTGTACGCTCAACACCACCGGCACCGGAGAGCGCGGTGGCGCTATATAGGTCATGTGCAACAGGGCCAACCCATCGGCACGCGCCAGCCGGGGATACAGCCACGGGATACGCACAAAGGAGGGCACATCCGGGAAGGCCCTGACCGACAGATGCGGGGCCTGTGCTAGCTCAGCAGGCAGTAGTTCGGGGTGCGGGGTGTACAGTGTGTAGTCGTAGCCCCCCAACTGCCCCAGCGCCGCCGCAAGTTGCACCACATAGGTTTCGTTGCCGGTCTCGCGGGTGCCCACCATGTGGGCGTCGAGGCCGATCAATACGCCCCCCTGCCCGACAGTATTGCTCCGATGGTCTTCCACAGGATGCGCAGGTCTAGCCAGATAGAATAGTTCTGGATGTAGTACAGGTCGTGCTCGGTGTGCAGGTGCATGGGTTGTTCGCTGCGCCCATTGATCTGCCACCAGCCGGTGATGCCCTGAGGCACCGCGAACCGCTTGCGCTGCCACGGCTGGTACTTGGCTACCAACCAAGGTAGCTCAGGCCGGGGGCCAACCAGACTCATGTCGCCCTTGAGCACGTTGAACAACTGGGGCAGTTCATCTATGCTGGTGCGCCGGATGATGCGCCCCACACGGGTGATGCGTGGGTCGTTGTGGCGCTTATGCACTATGTTGCCGTTGGCATCGCGCCGCACCACCAGATGCTGAAGCCGCTCGGCTTCGGGCACCATCGAGCGGAACTTCCACATCCAGAAGAGCTTGCCGTTCTCGCCTACCCTCTGCGACTTATAGAACACCGGCCCACCATCTTCCAGCTTGATGGCGAGGGCCGTGATGAGCAGCACAGGCGAGAAGATGATCAGGCCAAGCACCGAGAAGACGATGTCCATCAGCCGCTTGATCATGCGCTGTGCGCCGTCTATGGCGGGATCGCGCAAGCCGATGAGCATCAGCCCGCCCAGACTTTCGATGGTGGCACTGTGGAAGGCCAGATCGAAGAAATCGGGCACCACCCGCACCTGCACGGGCAGTTCGTACAGCGTAGTCACCAGATTAGCCAGCTTCTGATGGGCATGCAGGGGCAGGGCGATCACCACCTCGTCTATGGCGTATCTGGTAACCACATCTTTGATCTGCCCCAGAGTGCCCAGCACGGGCAGGCCTTCGATCTCTTTCTGTTGTTTTTGCGGGTCATCATCGAGGAAGCCCACCAATTGGATGCCGGGCAGGCGTTGCCGCCTGAACTCGGCAACAGTCTCCACACCTCTTTTACCCGCACCCACTATCAAGATACGCGCTACGGCGTCAGGGTGTTGGTGGTTCAGGCGGTGCCATATGCGCAACAGCCACCTGTAACCCAGCAACATGGGCACCGACAGCAGATAGAAGTACAGGAAGCCCAGCCGGGGCAGGTCGAGGTTGATGAGGTACAGAACCCCTGTGAGTGACAGGCACAGCAGGGTGGTCGCAAGTACCACGCGCTGGGTTTCATCAATCCACCGTATTACTTTGCGGGCATTGTACACCTGCGCCCCCGCAAAGGTTATTACCCCCAGCACCCCGAAGGCCAGATGCAGCACCAGCCGCAGTTCCTGCACAGTGACATGAGGCCAAGGCTGGAAGAGGTTCCAAGCAGGCAGCCCGTAACGTATGGACATGGCGACCTCGAGGGCTACCTGAATGAGCACGGCGTCAATTATCAGAAACAAAGCCATGTAATTGGCGTTGAACCGCTTGAACATGCTTCGCCCTCCCCACATCCTCGCTTCACAGCCGGTAATTATACTGGATAAGCTACCTCGATATCAATAAACGAATAAACAGGCGAAAGGTCGTAAATTTGTACTGCATTTAGCCAGTCCGATGCTGATCTACAGTATATATGGAAATGGAAGGCCGGGGAGGGGATTTGCCCACAAACCCCCTCCTTCTCCTTGCGCCCTGAAGTAGCTCGCAAGAGCAGCTCTAGCATGCTACTTGCCCCGCCAATGCACAGTTATGTATAATGAAGCGTCAATAGGTTGTTCCTCGCCGTAGAGTGAACTCTGACCCTTGATTGCCGGCTGTAGACACCGACCGAGGCACGGAGAAGAGAAGCACATTGGCAACCCTTGGCGAAATCCTGCGCGAGACCAGAGAATCGCGGGGCATCTCGCTGGCTGAGGCCGAGCGCGGCACCAAAATACGCCAGAAATACATAGCCGCTCTTGAAGACGATAATCTGGCCGCTCTGCCGGGTCCCGTGTATGCGCGCGGCTTCGTGCGCAACTACGCTTCCTATCTGGGCCTCGACCCGCAGGAGATCATCCGCATCTTCGACGAGCAAAGCCAGCCCACCCGCGAGAAAATAAAGGCGGCCCGCGGCCAGCCGGTCAGGAAGGGGCCTGCCCCGCCCGGCGTGGAAAAGATCAGCATCCAGCCGCTCAGCCCTGAGCCGATTGATACGCGGGTGCGCTACGGCAGTTCCTACATCGCCGTCTCTTTGCTGGCCTTGCCCCTGCTTATCGCTTTCTACTTTGTGTACAGCGCTTACTACTGGCGCAGCAACGAGGTGCCCATACCCACCGTGGTCGCCCGACCGCCCACGGTCACATCCATCCCCATACCGACCGTAGTGGTGGGCGGCCCGGTCACTGGCGACTTCAACACCCCTACCGTATACACACCGCAAAGCTTGGCCTCACCCCAGCCCACCAACACAGCCCTAGCCCAGCCCACAGAGACCACCCCCGCATCGGCCAACGTCGTGGTGAAAATAGTGACCACGAGGGACGCTTGGTTGCGCGTGCTGGTGGACGGGGTGCAACAGTACAATGGCACCCTGCCAAGAGGCTCTACCCGCCAGTGGACCGGCAGGAACACCATCCGCATCCGTACCGGGCGGGCCGACTCTGTGCAGGTCACGGTCAACGGTAAGGACCTCGGCTTTATGGGCACCCGCAACAACCTGATCGTGGAGAAAGAGTGGAATCGCACAGGCGCGGAGCGCATCATCCAACGATAGAAATGCCCGCGCCATTTGGGCGCCGCCCACCATACAGCCGGCGTTATCCGACGCCAAGTGGAGCCAGCCATGCCCGACACCTTCTCGTTTGACGTGGTCAGCGACTTCAACCGGCAGGAATTGGTCAACGCGATAGACCAGACCCTGCGCGAAGCTCGCACCCGCTACGACCTCAAGGACAGCAGGACTGAAATCCACCTTGAAGACAACCGGCTTACCATCAACACCGACAGCGAGTTGCATCTGGCCGCCGTCAAAGATATCCTGCAATCCAAGGCTGTTCGGCGCGGCCTGTCTCTGAAGATATTCAAGTTCGGTAAGCCCGAACAGGCATCGGGGGGCCGGGTGCGGGTGGTGGTGGACCTGCAAAGGGGGCTGAGCGAAGACTTGGCCCGCACATTGGTCAGGGAGATTCGCGCCAACTTCCCTAAGGTCCAGCCGCAGGTGCACGGGGATGCTTTGCGCGTGTCGAGCAAAAGCAAAGACGAGCTTCAGCGCGTCATCCAGTACCTGCGCCAGAAAGAAGAGCAGCTTCCCATACCCCTCCAATACGTCAACTATCGCTGACCATCGGACCGGCATGGGTGGGATGTGGATGCAAAACCGGAGCCGGATCGTGCTGTACTATAATATAGAAAACCAATATAGGAAAACCGGCGCCACCGGTTAACCAGAAAGGGCAAGCGGGCAGGTGTGGCATCTGTTCGATAGACAGGGGGTGGGGCGATGGCGCAACAGATGATGTGGAGCCAGATAGATCAGGTGTTCCGGGGGCAGGCCTCCGACGGCACGGTGATCACCGTGGAAGAGGATGCCATGTTGCTGGCGCACAAGAAGGCCGGCAATTCGGTGTACGAAAGTGACTGGTGGCCTGAGACGTTGACCCGCGTGCTTGAACACTGGGGCATCTACGGCAAACGCTGGGTGGACGATGTGACGTTTGTACCCCGAATCCACTTCACAAAGGGTGAGCCCAAGCAGCAGGCCGCACAACAGCAGCAACAGCGCTCCGGGCCGCTCAGCACGCGCCTGCTGTCGTCGCAACAGGACACCGAACGGCTGGACTAGACAAGCCTGCCCTTCTTGGAGCCGGGGCACGGCCAAGCAATGGTATGCATACTATGCATAGTATGCATACTATGCATAGCCACTGGGTATCATTCCTTTTCGAGCGTGAGCCTCTCTCGTCTGAGAAGGTTCTTGTACATTTCACGCATCTGCCGGCGGTTGAGGCGCTTGCCGCTCTCGAAGTACTCGATGGCCACCTGTCCCATAGCCCACGTGCCGAGTGCGGCGATGCCCGCGGCCACAGCCCAACCCCCGAACGGCACCAGTTTGGCCCCCTGCTGTGCCAAGTAACGAAAAGCCAGCCCACCCGCGATAGTAGTGATCAGCTCCTTGGCATGGCGGGCGGTGAACGGCTCGCCATATATGGCCGCTATGCGCAATACCATGCGCGCCTGATTAGTCAACAACACGGGGATATCAATGAACGGGATGGGTTCGGCACCGGCGGCTGTGTTGATCATAGCGGCTTGCCGCACTACCCTCTGCGCTAGGGTGCGGCGTAGCATCGGAAGCTCGCGACCCAGTGCCACCGCCAGATCGGGCAGGGCATCCACCAGCGCGGGCACCAACTTCTCGGCCACGAATGTGCCCTTCTTCGCCGACACGGGTATGACCGGCACCCCCAGCCGCGCCGAGGCGTCGTCCACCACGCTCTTATAACTCCGGCCAAGCAGGTCAATTTTGTTCATCGCCACCACAATGGGGCGATTGAGCGTGCGCAGATAGGCCAATAAGTCGGCATCCCCCTGACGCAATCCGGCGGCTCCATCGAGCAACAGCAAGATCAAGTCGGCCTGAGCTGCGCTCTGTGCGGCAATGTGCGCTCGGTCCACGCCGCCCACCTCACCGAAGCCGGGGGTATCCACCAAGATGAACGGGCCGAGCGCCTGCTGCACGGGCACAACGGTGGTGCCGGGCACGGCGCTCACAGACGACAGCTCTTTGCCCTCAAGCAGGTTGAATAGCGTGGATTTGCCGGAGTTGACCGGGCCGACGATGGCAAGGCGGGCCATGGCCTCGCGCCGTATGTCGTCGCGCATCTGCTCCCAGTCGAGGGAGCGCAGCAGGGTGCGCACGTCATCCAGCATTGTGGGCAGTTTACTGCCGGGTGGGTACATGTCCGGGGGGTGTGGGTAACGCATAAGCGCTCCTTCTCCATCAACGAAAAGGCTGTATAATCTGCGACGTGATTCACGGCATTGCAGAAGATTGCAGAAGCAAGGCGTATGCCTTCAACCGCTCCCCGCCCCGCCTGCCGAACTCCGACGTTGGCGGAATCGGCTGGCGTCGGTGCCACGCTATGTTGATTATATCCAAGTCGGGCCAAAATACCACGATCGAGGGTTGCAGTTGCCATGGATTTCTTGATATAGTTCATCTTACTTGATACCTACCATGGTAGTACGCGGACCTCTACAGAAGAAATGGCTTGTGAGGCCTATAGCGCTGCTGGCGCTGGTAGGTATTTTTGCGCTTGGTATCGTGCTGTCGCAGGCGGGCTGGCCCGGCCTATCTACAGATACAGATATGGATAGAGGGGCGCAGGGTGCGCCCACCTCGACAGCGCCGGCTCTCGCCGGCAATCGCGAGTGGGAGACCCCGGTCCCGCAGCCAACTGTGGGCATACCCCCGCCCATCGCCACCCACACACCTGCCGCCTCGCCGTCTACCGCCACCCCACTGCCCACGGTCCCGCTTGCAGTCGAGCAGGCCCCAGCCACGCCTGCCCAACCTGTGGAGCAGGCTGTGTTACCGGACGGAAGGGCCGACGGACAGGGCACCCAAGCGGGGGACAGCCGGTCACCCACTGTGCCGGCGGCCACAACGCCTGCACCGGTCGTCGGAAAGAAACAGAATCCCCAGGATATAATCCTACCCAACGGGGTGCGTTATGGAGAGCGCAAGCCCAACCTACCCAACCGCATCGTGCGTATCGCCGCACCCAGCATTAAACTGGACACTTCGGTATACGAGGTATATGTCAAGAACGGCGCATGGGAGGTGGCCGAATACGCGGCAGGCCACCACTATAACTCGCTCAACCCCGGTGAAGGAGGCAACATCGTGCTCTCCGGCCACAACAACTGGAAAGGCGAGGTATTTCGCTACCTTGAATTCCTCAAACCGGGGGACGAGATAACGCTGTGGACGCTGGAGGGCAAACAGCATAAATACGTTGTGCAGGAGATCAAGAAGCTCAAAGAAGCGGGCGTAAGCTATCAACAGAGGCTGAAGAACGCTGAGGTGATGAAACCCACCCCCTATGAACGTTTGACCCTCATTACCTGCTGGCCGTACACCACCTACACGCACCGGCTGATCGTCATCGCCACGCCCGCCCCCTGAGAGAGGATCGCCTGCCAGAGTGTGGGGGTGCCCTTGTGCCTTCGCATTGATTGGTTTCCGGCAGCTTCCCTTGGTTCCCCCGTCCCGATTTACAGCCTTTCTACGGAGTGTTGGTATCAGCATCAAGAAAGGGTTCCCATGATTTACGACATAAGCGTGCCGGTGCGGCCGGGCATGGTGGTGTGGGCGAACGAGATACCGGTGGAACTGAATGCGGTGAGCACCGTGCGCACCGAAGGGGCCGCTGTATCTCGCCTGTGCATGGGCACGCACACCGGCACGCACCTCGACCCGCCCGCCCACTTTATCGAAGGCGGGGCCACAGCCGAACAACTGAACCTCGACGCGCTGGTGGGGCCGTGTGTGCTGCGCCGGTTCGACGAGCAGTTGGAGATCACGGCACAGCACCTTGAGCGTGCAGGCATACCACAGGGCACCAGACGGCTGTTGTTGGCAACGCCTTCGGCGGCGCTGTGGGACCTGCCCGAATTCAGCACCGACTACACCGGCCTGTCGTGCGATGGGGCCGAATGGTGCGTGCGTAGGGGCATCTGGCTGGTAGGCATTGACTACCTCTCGATAGAGAGGGCCGACTCGCCGGGGTACAAAACCCACCTGACCCTGCTGAACGCGCGGGTCGCCATCCTTGAAGGGCTGGACATGCGGGGCGTGCCCGATGGCGAATACACACTGCTGTGCCTGCCCCTCAAGCTCCAAGGGGGGGACGGCGCGCCTGCCAGAGCGGTGCTGATCCCGGGCGGTAACAGCGGCGGGTAGCCGATGCCCCGGGCGCAAACCGACAGCAATTTTCGAAATTGGCCGGGTTAACATCTTCCATTCACTTCAAAACTGTGCTAAGATAAGGACTTGAAATGACAGGCCATTGCCTGCTATTTTAAATGCCCGTTGAATAGCGACCGGGCAACGCGGCGAGGGTCTACCTTATATACCATTACCTGTTTCTCGTACAAGGAGGATGAGACCATGCAGAAGAGGGCTTTACTGGCAGTGGGTCTGGCCGGACTGCTCGGGCTGTTCGTGCTGCTGGGGGTCTTGATCGCAAGGCCCGGCACACAGGCTGGTCTGGCCGGTGCAGGCGACCGCAATGCATCAGTGACCCAGAACCAAGAATCGGACGCGGCCATGGAGGAAGAAGAAGAGCTTGCGTATGAGGAAGAAGAGTACGAAATGCTGGCACCCGGAACAGGCAAAGCGCTCGACCCCAACTGGAAGCCACAGCCTGTAGCCGGTGAACCTGTCAGTCTTGCATGGCCCAACATCAAAGTCAACAACGACAGCACCCAAGAGGCCCAGAACGAACCCTTCATAGCCATCAACCCTGCCAACCCCAAGCATATAGTGGTTGGCGCCAATAGCTGGCAGCCGGGCAATGGCTACTTCGAGGTATACGCCTACGTAAGCTTCGACGGCGGCAAGACTTGGAACTCGTCCCAGCCATACATCAACCGCGATGCCAGCCGCATCAATGCCGCTGACCCGACCATCGCGTTCGGCAACGATGGCTCTGTGTACTTCGCATTCGTGGCTCTTGGCCCTGCACGCGGCGCAGTGGCCGTGAGCCGCTCCACCGATGGGGGTCTGACTTGGTCTTCCCAGACGTGGGCCACCAGCTTCAACAGCGCCGCTGACAAGCCGGCCATAGCCGCGGCCAATGGCAACCTGTACTTGTACTATCAGAACACCTCGCTCTATGGGCGCATCTCTGGTGATGGTGGCGCGACGTGGAGCGAGGCCACATTCATCGAAGCCGGCGGACGCAACGCCAACCCGGTGGTAGACAACAAAGGCAACGTGTACGTCTTCTATAACACCGCCAACAGCATCAAGGTGGCTATCCTGAGTGGTGCCATCTCGACCGCCCGGCCCCAATACAGGGTGGTAACCGTAGCCAACACCGTGGCCCTCCAGCCTCGGCCCACCCAGTACCGCGCCACCATCTACGCTACGGGTGCCGCCGACGGCAACGGCAACCTGTACGTAGCATGGGCGGACGGCCGCAACGCCGGTCGGGGTAACGACATCCTCTACAGCCGCTCCACCGATGGCGGCACTACATGGAGCAGCCCGGTGACTGTGAACAACGACGCCACCGGCGCAGACCAGCTCATGCCTGCCCTCGCCGTGGACAAGCAGGGCCTGCTCACCATCGCTTGGCTGGACAACCGCAACGACCCCGCCAACGTCAACTATGACGTGTACATGGCGGTCTCCAGCGACGGTGTGAACTTCGGCGACAACGTGCGTGTGACCAGCGTGTCGTCCAACCCTAACAACGACCCGCGCCTGCAAGGCACGATGATCGGTGATTACTTCTCGATCGCCGTGAGCAACGGTATGGCCTACCCAGTGTGGACCGACACGCGCAACAACAACGAAGACATCTACTTGGCACCTGTGCCCCTGATGTCGGCCACGAACAAATAACCGTAGCGATCGCCGGAACAGGCGTAAGCATGACAAGACCAATCAAGCGGCTTCCATGCCCGGACCGCTTGGTTGGTCTTGTCTTACCCCGTACACCACCCCAAAAAATGGGTGGTGCGCAGCACTGTGCAATGCCCCCGCAGGGACTGCTTGGGAGCGCGGGCAGTTCGCCCCCACCGTGTACCACAGAGTTGGCCTTAATTCAAGAAGGTACAAACATTAGAAAGTAGTGATCCATCGTGAACAAGCGCTCTTCTATCACCACAGCAATCTTTGTATGCGCACTGACCATCATAGCGGTGCTTACAGCTTTTATAGTGGGAGCGGAGGGACCGGCACTACCCGCTTCGGCGGCCACGCGCCTGACAGGGCCAAGCACACCCCTCGATGAACCTGTATGGGGGCTGGACGTGCGGGTTAACAACTGGCCCAGCCCCACGCCAACCAGATTGCGAGCCATAGTCACCAACTATTCGCTGGCCATCAACCCCACTAACCCCGACAATGTAATCGCCAGCTTTGACAATCAGGAAGAGGCCGCTTACAACAGCGGCTACGCGTGGAGCACCAACGGTGGGCGCAGTTGGTCTGCTGGCGTATTCACAGGTCCATGGGGCAACGAAAGGATGGGGCCGCTGGGTGTCACAGATGTGGAGTTTGATGCGCAGGGCATCGCCTACTACACCAGCCTCGCCATAAGCAACACCTTATCGGGTTATTTCGTGCTTACCACCACCAGTGGCGCGGCATGGAGCACGCCAGTACCTGTGGTCGTATTCGACGGTAACGAAGCTCGATACCATACCGATCTGGCGATCGACTCGAGGGCCACCGGCGCTTACGCGGGCAGCCTGTACATGTTCTGGCTGTACACCAACAACATCAGCCCTTATTACCATGGCATTTGGTCTCGCTACTCACGTGATGGCGGGCGCACGTGGAGCAACGACATACAGATATCCGACCCAGACCACCGGTTTGGCAGGGGGCCTGCGGGCGCCGTGGCTCCCAACGGCTATGTGTATGTGGCGTTCGAGCAGACACTTGACAACTACATAGCCAACAGTCCCGAACTATACCTGTCCCGCTCCACCGACGGCGGCCAAAGCTGGGAGGCGGACCGCATGGTCACCGGAGCGCCCATCACCAAAATAGGCGTCCCGGACTTCAAGGGGCGTGAGTTGGTGTTGCTGTCAGACGAGAATTGCAGCATGATACGCATCAACCATTTCCCCTCGCTGGCTGTGTCGCCCACCGATCCCCATACCGTGTATGTGGTATGGAACGACGGGCGTTGGGATCAGCAGTTCACCGAGTGCACGGGCACCGGACGCCACAGCGATATCGCCTTCAGCCGCTCCACCGACGGCGGGCAGACGTGGAGCACACCGGTGCGCATCAACGACGACCCACAGGGTAACGGCGTGGACCAATTCCAGCCCACTATTGCGGTGCGCGCCGACGGCACTATAGGGGTTACGTGGTACGACCGCCGCTACAGCTCGGATGGTTATCTGTACGATCTGGCTTACAGCCAGTCCACGGACGGGGGCCTTACTTGGAGCACCAACCGCAGGGTGAGCGACACGTCGAGCAACGCTAACAACGTGCCGGACTACAAGGGCATCGGGGATCTGGGCTACCAGAAAGCGCTGGCTTTCGGTCCATATTATGTGCTGGCGGGGTGGATGGCCGCGCAGGATATTCTGGGCTACGGCGACTTTTACGTGGACCGAGGGCAGTTTGTTGTGCCAACGGCTACGGTTACCCCAACTGGCACCGCTACCACTACACCATCACCCACGGCCACCGGCGTGCCCACACGCACCCCCACGCCTCTGCCCACCTCCACCGCTACTGCTACTCCTACCCCTACGCCCACAGCCTGCACCATCCAGTTCACCGATGTGCCCTCCTCGCACACCTTCTATGTGTACATCAGGTGCCTTGCATGCAGGGGCATACTGGGTGGGTACGCAGACGGCACCTTCCGCCCTGATAACCCCATAACGAGGGGCCAGTTGGCAAAGATAGTGGCTAATGCCGCGGGCTTCTCCGAGCCTGTGTCGGGCCAGACCTTTGTGGACGTGCCCCCCACCCACACCTTCTACGTGTACATCGAGCGCATGGCAAGAAGGGGCATCATCGGTGGGTACTCGGATGGCACATTCCGACCGGACAATCAGGCCACAAGAGGGCAAATCTCCAAGATAGTAGCCAA